>CAZBUF010000339.1:0-8905 GCA_964495025.1 uncultured Bacteroidales bacterium
ATTTGTTGTATATTCAGCATTATTTTCCCAATTGCCGGAAACATACATTGTCCCATTATTATCAATAATGCCATTGTTTATCAGACTACAATCAAAACTCATTTCTGTATTTCCGGTAATAACAAGCGGGGTGTTACTTCCGATTGTATATTGCCCGAACAACGATAAAAATGACAAATGGATTAAGAATAAAGTACTAAAATAAATAGATTTTTGTCTCATAAGTGATAATACATAATAAGTTAAATCCAGCTTTTTAGCTAAATCCTTTTCTTTTGGCTATTCTTTAATTATTTTCTTACACTCATAATCTTTTCCATTTTCAAGTTTTATTAAGTAAAGACCTTGTGAAAAATTAGCAGTCTCAACTATAGTTTTGTCCACTATGTTGCCTCTGAAAACTATCTGACCCATTGAATTCCATATTTCAAAGCTCAAACTGCTTATATTGCCTTCGATTTCAATAATCAGCTCATTTGAAACGGGGTTTGGATAAGTACTTATTAAACTATTATCTGAACTGGAAGGAGTTGTAATTCCCGATACATCGAAATAAATTATATTAGATGTATCCGATTGACAACCGTTACTATCTGTAACAATCACAAAATAATTTTCTATGACTAATGGAATATAGGTGCTATCAGAAGCGCCACTTATCGGGCCTGTTGAGTTATACCATTGATTACCACTTGCAGCAGTAGAAATTAATGTGTCTCCATTCTGCGTTATTACCGGAGTTTGAGGTAAGGAATTTACAGTTAAGTTGGTTTGAATGATACTATCGCAACCATGAATAGTTTGTAATGTGTCGTAATACGTTCCTGTTGTTGTCTGATATGCTCCACCTGCAAAATAATCCAGGCCTTCACATATTGAATGGTTACTTATAATAATTGTTGATGAAATAATCTGATTCCTTATTACTGAAACCGTGGAGGAACCATAATTCGATACAGCAATATCGGGTTTTCCGTCTCCATCCAAATCGTTTATAGAAGCGCTGTAAGGTTCTGCTCCTGTGGCATAGTCCACTTTAGGGGTAAAGGAAATCGTTCCACTTGTGCCCGAGTTTTTTAATAATGAAATCGTGTTGGAACTAGCATTCGTTACGGCCAGATCAGGTTTGCCGTCTCCATCCAAATCACCTATGGAAACTTTACCGGGATTTGATCCTGTTGTATGATCTACTTTAGCAGAAAAATAAATAGTCCCGATTGTACTTAAATTTCTGTATACTGACACTGTGTTGGAACTATAATTCGATAGAGCGAGGTCGGGTTTTCCGTCTCCGTCCAAATCGCCTATAGAAAGGTTGCCCGGATCAGAGCCTGTTGCATAGTCCACTTTTGGGGCGAAGGATATGACTCCTATAGTACTTGTGTTTTTAAATACCGAAACCGTGTTTGATGCAGAATTCGTTATAACTACATCAGGTTTGCTATCCCCATCCAAATCACATATAGAAGAACTGCCAGGATATAATCCCGTTGTATAATCCACTTTTGTGTCAAAGGAGATAATTCCGGAAGCAGTTGTGTTTTTAAATACAGAAAAGGTGTTAGATACATAATTCTCAACTACAAGATCAGGCTTTCCGTCCCCATCCAAATCACCAATTGAAACGCTTTCGGGTCCTGCTCCCGTTATTAATGTAGCAACACTAAGTAAGGAAATACTGTCACCCATGTTCGTGTTTTTGAATATTGAAACCGTATTGGAATTAACATTCGCTACTGCCAGATCAGGTTTGCCGTCTCCATCTAAATCGCCTATAGTAGCAATACGAGGTCGGGATCCTGCCGGATAATCTATTTTTGGGTCAAAGGAAATTGCGGCGCCGGTAGTTGTGTTTTTAAATATTGAAATTGTTCCGGGAAACCAATTAGCTATTGCAAGGTCCGGCAAACCGTCTGCATTCAAATCACCTACTGTAACATAAAAAGGACTTGTTGCTGCTGTAAAATTCACGCTATCCGCAAAGGAAACTGTATCAATAACGCCGCCACAGTAAAAGGTGGTGATAAATGGCTGGGTAGAATATGCGCTTAAACCAGTGCTGGTGTCTGTAACAGAAATAAATTGGTACGAGGCACCTGCTGGCACATTAACGATGAGTTCCGTTGTGGTTGCATCAGATACTGTTGCTTGTGTGGCACCAAAAAACACAATGTTATCTGCCGGTATAGAATTGAAATTTGTCCCGGTAATAGCAACTATTGTTCCAATTGGTCCGGACGATGGCGAAAAGGTTGTAATCATCGGTTGTGCTATTGTCAAATTATATAATGCTAATATAGCAGGCAAAATCAAAAATAAGGTTTTTTTCATGATTTTATTTTTTAAACTATTAAATGAAAATTGTCAGGCAAAAGGCAATATGCCAAATGTATGATGACTTACTCTTTCTTTCTTTCTTTTGCGAGTCGGCAAAAAAAATAAACCAGGCAAACCATTGAGCGCCAAATTATTTATGACCGGCTGTTAGTGGCTGGCCTATTATTTCATTGATTTCAAGTACTCATTTGGAGTCATAACGGGTATCTTTGATGTTTTAAAATCCTTTAAATCCCTTGTTAAGATAATATCCAGATTATTCCCGATAGCTGAATAATATTGTAACCCATCCTCGAAATCACCAAACTTACTATCGTTAAGGGCCAAATCAACTATTTTATCATTCAGTGACACTATTTTAACCAGAACCCTAAATCGCCGGAGAATTTCTTTAGCCTCTGATGCCGATTTTAATCTTGATAATACATAGTTCGTATTTGCTATCGTCAGTGAGCTTATGTATAGTTCTAATTTATTTTTATCTGCGAAAGAGAAAATATGTGCAGCACTTTTATAAAATGATTCTCTTTTAGCTAATAAATCAAGTACAATGTTAGTATCAATAAGTAACTTTCTCATTTGTATTTTTCCATTAAGTAGTCAGTGTAACCTTTTTTATAATCGAAATCCTTATCAAGATCAATAACTCCAATTAAACTCTCGACAAGAGGAGTTATCTCTGTCTCCTGGCTTTTCTTATTTGTCAATGAAGCTAAATAAGACTCAATCAATTTTGAAAGGCTTATCTTATTTGACTTGGCATATTCTTTAGCTCTCTCAATAACTGATTTATTTACATTCAATGTTAGCTTAGTATCCATAATATAAAGTTTACGTGTAAAATTACAACTATTATACGTAAAATCAAATAATCACGTGAGTATCTCTCAGGAAGGCTTGCCACTAAACGGGCTGGTGTATGATGCTGTGCCGTGTTCATCGCTTCTAACTATCTGGATACAATTTACATAAAACTTTGAGATTAACAATCGCAAACCATAAACTAAGGCATGCATTATACACCGTGTGTTTGTTGCGCAACCTTTAAATTATAAATTATTTTTATAACATTTAACAGTTTCTACCTTGTTTTTAGAATAACAGGATCTTTCATTGCTTCAAAACCTGACACAACATAAAATAATTCTTCATCAATTGAGCTTTGTCGCAGACTATGGAATTTATGACTAAGTTCATCCGGCAATTCATATAAGTTTTTTTTCGACACATTGCATGGCAGACAGGAGACTTGCTTTTTGCCCTATTGATAATATATCTTCCATAAGGAAAGCGTTTTACTGCTGACGATATAAGTCTACAATATTAAAGCTTTGTTTTTACAGGATCAAATATCTTATATGCCAGAAGTTTAATCCTGTCATTAAGATTAGCACAGTTGCAATTAAAATTAAAATCTTCATTGTCATTGTCTTTTTTTAATGCCACATAAACGGCAGTTTGTCCAAAAACTCCCGTTAATATTCATGATTCACCTTAGATTGTATGCCGTCATCATCAAACCAACATCTGCACTTGCCCGGGATGGCTACCATAACATCAATACCCGGGCTTTCGGCTATATCAAATTCTGAACGAATATGATACCCTTTGTCATAAAGAGCTGTAAAGTCATTAGTTCTCAAGATACTTTTAGCTCGCTGGAGCAAATTGCCCATGGCCTTGCTGTCATTGTGATTCGTGACCTTATAGTCTATTATGATATTGTTTTTTGTATGTACCGTTGTTTGTACATTGCAGGCTACTTCTGTAATGTTGTTACGCATGATCATCTGCCGGCTATCCGGATCTGAAGTTGACACTTGAAGGTCTCCGGTATCATTAAGATGCTTCTCTATCTTGTTATTTTCAGATTTACGCTTGTTTTGTTTCTTTGTTTCATGCTCTAACTGTTTTTATTTTTTTGTCCAGCTATTTCGGGGGCTAATACATTACCTGCCCGACTTACTTTCTTAATTTTAAATTACAAATTTTTATGTATACTATAAATTATCATCAAATTTTTTACCTATTGTTTTATAATGGTTCTGGAAATGCAGATTCCATCTGTAGAAAGGAATCTTAGCAAATAAATTCCTTTAGGAAATTGTGCAAACTCCGAAAGAACAATTCCGGCCATATTATTATTTGTTCTTTCAGCAATTTTATAACCCAATATATTGTATATTTCTATTGAATATAATGGTTTTGACGATTCTACAATTACAATATCTGAAGTAGGATTCGGATATACAAATAAATCCGTAGATATAAAATTCTCGTTGGTTATATTTGAAGTTAAACAGGTGCCACTCAAATTATCATCCAGGAATTTTAATCTTGCAGACAGCCAACCTTTCAATGTATCAATTTCTTCGGCATAACTAGCAACACGGTAAGCACTAAACCAAAGATTATCATCCCAGAATCCACCACCTGGTGAATTTTCATCAGTTAATAAATCATCCCATTTCTCAAAATGCCTTGACTGGGCTTCATTCAGCATCGCCGCATAATCATCTATAAAGGACTGCAGGTATGAATCACTAAGTATACTCTTTCTTAATTCCAAATACCTGCATTTCACAGCATTATTAAAGCCTGTATCATCAATTAAACGTTGCCACATTGCCGGCACAGGTAATGTCTCACACCCCTTATAAACCCATGCATCTATTCTATTACCATTACAAAAGTTACAATTACCAAAAGCCAGGTTATAATCCCAGACCGTCCCGGCCTTTAACTTTCCTTTAGTACCATCAGCAGCTGATTTCTCTTTGTAGAAATATGCACTGCGTTTAAAACCATCAGAATTTAAGCTTAATTCCGTATGAATAAAATAATCAATGAACGAGGGCAGACTTATATATTTTGTATACCCATTTTCAGGGTCATTAAACTCTTCTGATTGAATTAACAACTCAACGGTATCAATATAATTGCGTATATACTCTTGTTGTTCAGGATGAATTTCTTTTGGATCAGGATAATGATATAGCCATACTACTGATTTGTCAAATCCTGTACCTAAACCAGGAACTTTTGATATAAAAGTCAGGTCATCTTCACTGTTAGAAACATCAATTTTCATGATATAACCTCCGGTTAGCTCCAAACCTGTTGTATCAGCAGGTTTAAGATTTGCTATTTTAATTCTGTTTTCATCTCTTTTAATAGCTTCTGTTAAAACATATACTCCCTGATACCCTCCGTTTAAAACAAGTTCAACCATTCTTGTCCGGGGTCCCCAATGGCCCATTTCTGACCATAAATGATAGGCTAACACATTTCTGATTAATGAAATATCATTATATGGAGCATGTAAAACCCAATCATTTTCTTCAGGCATACCTGATAATGATACATTTAAGTTTTCGCCTTCTGAATCGCGGGTTTCAACAGTATATTGTTTTTGATCAAAGCTTAACGAACTATTCCCTCTTAACTCAATTCCAATATAACCATCATAATTGAACTGAGTATCGTTTACCGAATTTCTTTGCCCCTGACCATTATCTATTATTTTCATATTTGCAGATATTTTTGGCTCATCGGGTATTGCCTGACCATTTGTATTAACAATAACAATAGGAATATTAGAAGATGAAAACCCATCTTGTCCGTATATGCAGACAGAAGGTAAAATGATGCAAAAAGCAATAATATATTTCACTGGAAAATTAAATACAGGTAATATCATGGAGAAATAAATATAACAAACCATCAAAGATATGACTGCCTGATGATAAAATGCCGTTTAAATAGTTTTTTTTGCCGAAATATTAATATGCAATTTGAGTCAGTTTTTACCTTAACATGCCAAATATAATTTTTATTGTATTCAAGTCCACTGATAAAATAAGAAGTATCTATTATATCACTCTGATACATGATAATATTTGAAAAATCATATTTATCTGAAACCTGAAACCGATAAGATGCAGCTCCACTTGCCGACTTCCACCTGAATGTTGGATTTGTTGATACTCCTGTTGAGAGCATCATAGGTGAAACTAATATTGGAGGTCCAATAATTGTAACAAAACTCCAGATATCTGAAAAAAAACTTTTAACACCATAATTTTCTGCTCTTACCCTCCAGTAATACTTAAAATTGTTATTGTAAATTTTAATTGGAAGCAAAGTATCAGTTATACATGCTTAATAATATAATTTTTGCTGTGAATAATGGCAGGAAATCCTGTTGCCTGTAATGAAAAAATTATCTTATAATCTAACATATGGGGTCCTTTTATAATAATATCTATAAGAAATATCAACTGAAAATCTTCCCGGATTTATTTTCTTTCTTCGCTATATAGTTAAATAAAACCTTATAACCTTATTTAATTTCCATATTACTGATAATAATGGGATTTCGTGCAACATTGGCTTCATGTTTGGCTTTCAGCCACACGTAGCCTTAGTTATTATGGGCTGAATATTTTTTGCTAAGAAATTTAAAGTAATAAAATTGATTATTATCTCATTTTATTAAAATAACCTTTCTATTTATTATTTGTTTGTCATCTGTAAAAGTGAGTATATAGTATCCAGAGGTGACATTATCAATATTTAATTCATAAGCTTTTTTTGAATTGATTTCAAGATTGTTTTCAGAATAAATAACTTCTCCTAAAAAATTAATTATTTTAAGAGTGCCTTTTAACTCACTATCACTATTGGTAATAATATTGAAAGTCCCATTATTAGGATTTGGAAAAATATTGAATGAAATTTCTGGTTCTTGAAAGGTCGATGTAAAGGTCGCATTTTCTTTAAGCGTAGTTATCCAAACACCTCCGCCTTTTGTGCCAGCATATAAGTATTTTGGAAACGAGTCGTTAATTTTTAGCTTAGTAATATTTAGACTACTAAGCTCTGCGTTAAAACTTTCCCAGGTTACACCATCAGTTGATGAAAAGATTCCCTGATCTGTTGTACCAACATAGTATACAGGATCTACCAAAGAATTGTCAATAACAATAGAAGTTGTGTTTATAGTAGGAAATCCCGTGACAAAAGACCAATCTTCATTTCCTTCCCATTTAAATAATCCTGAAGATGTCGCAGCATATACCTCACTATTTTTGTCAACCCCTATATCCCAAACATTAAATACAAATGCATCTTGCCCTCCCGGGCTGATTCCTGTCCAAATGTCACCTCCATTCTCAGATCTATACATATAACCTAAATTGGTAGTACCTAAATAGACAATGTCATTGTTATTAGGGTCAACAGCAATTGAAGAAACGCCGTTACTATACTCCTTATTCCAGGTTGACCCACCATCGGTACTGCGATAAAGCCCAACCCCGCTTGAAGAGTCTCCTCCATCAACACCAATATAAATCATTTCAGGATCACTAGGGGAACAAATAATATCTGTGACCCACATTTTATAATTAAACATTATATTTCCATACCTGATAAATAGTTTCTGGCCATTCCAGCTCTCACCTCCATCTTCGCTTTTATAGATGTAAAAAGAACTGCCATAAGTCAGATAATAATTGGGATTTGTGCCTGCGATAATTTTTGAAGTATCATTTTGTTTTACAAAAACCGAATTCCTGTTGTTATATGTATCTGCGAGTTTTTGCCAATCTTGCCCTATATTGTTTGTTTTGAACAGATTACCTTCTGTGGCAACTAATATTTTTTCAGGAGATTCAGGGTATGGGATTAAATCAAGTATTTCAATACCTGAAATACCCTTGTTTTTAGGCAGCCAGGATTTATCATCTGCATTATATTTAAAAACGCCATCGTTATTAAATCCCAAATAATCAACTTTATTATTTGTAAGGTAAGACGATGGATTGCTTAACGGTGTTCCCGGCAGGTAGTACCATTTTTCGTCTTCTATATTAAATGCTACTAAAGAAGCTTGAATATCTTCATATTCGTACACTGCCCCGATATAAATCCACTCAGGAAAATCCTTGCTGATATAAATAGCACTGCCATCAAGTTGGGTTGAAGAAGAAAAACTTTTCTCGACCCAGGTTAACCCGTAATCATTACTTATAAAAAATTTGATGCCGGGGCATTGTTTTACAACTGCACATACCCGGTGATTTTCATACCCTTTTGGAGTACATAACATGGTTTTAACCTGCGGCGATAAACCGCATGATGTTAAAGAATAAGTTTTCCACGTATTACCATTATCGTGACTGGTAAACATACATCCAACTTCATAGGAATCAGTAATATTATACCCTCCTACATATATTCTGGAAGTATCGGAAGGATCAATAATAATACTACTCACCCAAGTCAGTTTCTGATTTTCTATCCCATCAAAAAAGAATACTTTTCCCCAGGTATTTCCGCCATTTATTGATTTATAGAAAAATTCGGTTTCACCTGCCATCCCTAATAGCGCATATGAATTGGTCCCAATATATATACTTCCGGGATTTTCAGGATTAAAAGTTACGCAAGTCACTTCCATAGTATCAGACCAAATGACTTCCCAGTCTTCACCATAGTTATCGCTTAAAAAAACTGAATAATCACTGGCACAAACAATATAATTTGAGTGGCTGTTTGAAATCTC
>CAZBUF010000340.1:0-1524 GCA_964495025.1 uncultured Bacteroidales bacterium
ATAAATGAACTGAAGAATCAACGTGTCTTGCAATATTTGCAACCAAATCATCACGGGCAATACCCATCAAATCATTTCTCACATAATCTACATAATCTGCTATTGTGTTTTTATTATTCTTTAAACCCATGTAAAGATTAATTGCTGAAAGTCCCATAGCAACAGCACCACTTCTTTCCATAGCTGCCTTGTCAACAACTGTCACTTTAAGGTTTTTCTTCTTTGCCCAGTACGCCGCTTCATAGGCTGCACCGCAGGCAGCCATACCTCCACCAAGAATCAGAAAGTCAGTTGTAATTTCAATGGTCTCAAAATTATTAAGATTCATATCCTCTTATCCAGTTATTTATTTTTACCTTCAATATCAGGCAGTCCTGTTAATCCAAGCGAATCAGGCTCAGTCCTCAGAAGAGAGCCTTTAAGATCACCGGCCGCCGGCCCATTATCAAACCCGCCGTTTGTATCCAGGCTTCCTTCAGGTATAGTCCTTACAGGAAACTTAAATCTCTTGATCTCATTATTCCTGAATTTTACTGACCATAAAATTGAATCGGTACTTCGCAGTGGCTGAACACTTGCACCCATAGGCATAAAATCAGCATATCCTCTTATTTCAATAGCCTGATTCGGACAAATTTTTACACAACTGTAACATTCCCAGCACATTTCAACTGCCCTGTTATATGCTTTGTTCTTTACTTTATCAAGAGCCATAAGATCATTAGGGCAAATATACTGGCAGGCTGTTTTATCCAGTGCCTTACAACCATCGCATTTCTCATTTATAACAAAGCTTGGCATCTCAATATGTTTTAGTTTTAATAAAGGCCGGATACAAACATAAAAAAATATTGGCAATATCAACCGTAAATGAATATACTTTTCCGGACAGGGGAGTATAAAAAAAAATAACCACCGTTGCCGGTGGTTTTTAATTTTCAGGAATAGAATGATTCAAATATAATATACTTCCTGATACAGGAAAACTATCCTGAGATAGTTGCTTAAATAATGAAAAAAAGCAGGGGTTTATTCCTGCTTATAATTCTTTAAATTTTTTTCAAGTGGGTTTACTCCATAGTTTCTTCTTCTGCTTCAACTTCTGCAGCTACTGTATCAGCTTCTGCAGGTTCTTCAACCATTTCTTCTTCTACAACAGTTTCTTCAGTAGTTTCTGCTTCAGCAGCTTTTTGCTTACAAGAATTTAATGATATGAAACAAAATAATGCAAGTACAACTAATAAAAAACTTAATTTTTTCATGTTCTTAAATTTTTTAAATGAATTAAATAATTATCGGATTTAAGGCAAAAATAATAAATTATTTAATAAATCAAATTTTTTTAGTCTATTATTTGAAACACAGAATGCTTAATGATTAAGTATTTGGAATTATCAGAACCCGGATTCCGGTAATAATTATTTCATTTCAGGTAAAAGTTTCTCAGGTTAATTTGTTGCCGGTTACGGGTTAACCTATTTCAGTCGCAGACAGTTGCGGGGCCTTTTGTAAAACTAATTAAGA
>CAZBUF010000341.1:0-2603 GCA_964495025.1 uncultured Bacteroidales bacterium
TCACTTCGTATGTATAGGGTATAATAGCCACCTCAAAGGAGTTATCTTTTGAGTTAACCACGGTGAGGCTGACGCCGTTCACGGAGACAGAGCCTTTCTCAACGGTGATATAGTCATCTTTTAAAGGCTCATATCCGAAAGTGTAATACCAGCTGCCCTCAGCTTCCCTCACACCGGTGCATACTGCGGTCTGATCAACATGTCCCTGCACGATATGGCCGTCGATCCGGCCATCCATCTTCATGCTTCTTTCGAGGTTTACCTTGTCGCCAACCTTCAGCAGGCCCAGATTGGATTTTATCAGTGTTTCCTTAATGGCGGTAACAGTATAATCATCATCTGTTTTTTTAACCACTGTGAGGCATACACCGTTGTGGGATATACTCTGGTCGATCGACAGTTCTTTAACAAACGAGCATTTAAGGGTGATATGCAGATTTTCCCGGTCTTTTTCAAGAGCAACAACTGTTGCTGCCTCCTCAACGATTCCTGAAAACATGATGACTGGTTTTAGGTTATTATTAATTATACCGGCAAAATTAAATAATAAAGGGGGCAAGAGCAAATTTTTATAGCATTAGCTCTTTATCCGGCAGGCTTTCTATTCATTCATTTTATATTTTGTATAACGTATATTACGTTACGTAAAGCACGAAATTTTTTCGAACATTAATGGGCGGTTCTGTTATAAAATCGATTAATTAATTTATGCAAACATAATGCTACTAATAGCTAATTAAAGTACTTTTAATAAATTATTTAAAGTGATATTCTTAAATACAGGTTTTTATAATTGCAAAGTATTACTTATTTTGTATTTAGAAGTAAATTTTCATATTTTAATAATGTTTATTCATTTGCATAATTCATAAAGTATAAAGAGAAATGTTTAAAAATAAAATTTTATTAATAACAGGCGGTACAGGTTCATTTGGGAATGCGATTTTGAATAAATTTCTGGATTCGGAAATTAAGGAGATCAGAATTTTCAGCAGAGATGAAAAGAAACAGGATGATTTGAGAAAAAAACTTAAAAGCAGGAAAGTAAAATTTTTTATTGGAGACGTTAGAGATATTGATAGTGTTAAAAAAGTAGTTAAAGGAGTTGATTATATTTTTCATGCAGCTGCATTAAAACAGGTGCCATCATGTGAGTTTTTCCCGATAGAAGCTGTAAAAACAAATATTTTAGGGACTGAAAATGTTTTAGAGTCAGCTATTCAAAGCAAGGTAAAGAAAATAGTAATATTAAGCACTGATAAAGCAGTATATCCAATAAATGCGATGGGATTATCAAAGGCTTTAATGGAAAAAGTAATGATTGCCAAATCCAGAGAGATTGACAATATTCATACAATGTTATGCGGCACAAGATATGGTAATGTCATGGGCTCAAGAGGTTCTGTAATCCCATTATTCATTGAACAAATAAAGAACGGGAAGGATATAACCATTACAGATCCGGGCATGACCAGATATATGATGACGCTGGATGATTCTGTTGATTTGGTTATTTATGCTTTTAAAAATGGAAAGCAAGGTGATATATTTGTACAAAAGTCACCGGCAGCAACCATTAAAACTTTAGCCCTTGCCCTTCAGGAGCTTTATAACGCAAAAAATGAAATCAGGTTAATTGGAACAAGGCATGGAGAGAAGCTATATGAAACATTAGTAAATCGTGAAGAAATGATAAAAGCAATAGACCTTGGAAGATATTATCGTATACCTGCTGACACCAGGGATTTAAATTATAATGTATATTTCACTGAAGGAAAATCGGAGGTTGAGGAAGCAGAAGAGTATACATCACACAACACAATACGGCTGGAAAAAAAGGATATGATTCAACTTCTTCTTAAACTTGATTTTATCAGGCAGGACATAAATGAATTGAAAAATATATTTTAATGATAAATGTAGGCATCACCGGACAGTCAGGATTCATTGGCACACATTTGTTTAATTACCTTAATCTGAAAAAAAAAGAAATATCCCTGATCCCTTTCAGAGATGAGATTTTTTATTCTAAAGAAGACCTTGTTTCATGGACAAGAAAGTGTGATGTAGTGGTTCATTTGTCTGCAATTAACCGACATGGTGATCCAAAGGTTATTTATAATACAAATATCCTTCTGGTAAGAGAGTTAATCGAAGCGATAAAAAATGCCGGGAATAAACCACATGTTATATTCTCATCATCAACACAGGAGGATCTTGATAATCCGTATGGTAAATCAAAGAAAGAAGGGCACCGACTATTTGAAGAATATTCCGTGAAATCAGGATCAAAATTCACTGGACTGGTGATACCCAATGTTTTCGGGCCATTTGGTAATCCTTTCTATAATTCGGTAGTGGCTACCTTCAGTCACCAGCTTACACATGAACAAAAACCTCAGATTATAACTGACGGTGAGTTAAAATTGATTTATGTACAGGAGTTAGTTGAGATTATTTACAATGTTATAATTGAAGGTATTTCACAAGATCCTTATATAATATCAAATACTTCTGTAAACAAAGTTTCAGATATTCTTGGAATGCTTGAAACTTATAAAGTACAGTATTTTGAAAAGCATATAATACCTAAACAGGAAAGC
>CAZBUF010000342.1:0-2405 GCA_964495025.1 uncultured Bacteroidales bacterium
ATAAATAATTTTTTTCAAAAATAAAAATATTAAAGGTTAATTCATCAGTAATTCAGAAAATTAATAATTGCTATAACCATTAGTTTTAATAAATCACTAACCATGTATAAGATATCACTACTGTCCGACTAAATGAACATGGAACTCATGAACAGTCATATTTTGTTGTACCTCTACGAGGTATGTAGACTTTGGAGGTCATTTTATACTACAATAATTAATCCGCTACGCGGAATTTCTCCGGAGTAGATAAAGTATTGTAGATAAGCAATATCGCTAAAGCTTTTTTCTACGTAGTGGATAAAAAAAAATTTATCGGACAATAGAGATTTTTTATATAATTAAACTTCTTTCTGCTGATTTTTTAAAGCTTATCTATATTATTATACACTTATTATTTAGCTTATTCCTAACTCGCTCAAAGCATGGATTCTTTTCAAATCCTCAAGAAACTGGTTCGATTTCAGTCCCCTCAGGTTCACAAATAGCAGAAATTGGGGGTTCCCTTCGGGTTCACTAATGTTTGTTAATTTATTGGCCATAATTCATGCTTATTTAAAAAATTAAAGCATGAAAACACAGCTTAACAACATGAAAAAGTCTTTTTTCTAAAGTGTTCAATTTACTCCGGAATGATATGATCACTTTGCACCGGAATAGGGTGATCACTTTCGTCCGGTTTCGGTGGTCAGGTTACTCCGGTTTCAGGTGATCACTTTGACCGGATTTTCCAAATTAGTAATTAGGCCTTTACAATTAGAAATGTTAATTATATATTAAAAATGTTAATTATTACTTGACATTTCAATTTTTTTGTTTATCTTTGTGTAGTAATTTAAATGTATTATGAAAATAATAGGAACAAATATAAAAAGGCTTAGACAAGAGCGGGGCTATGGACTGAGAGAGTTTGCAGGAAAAGTAGACGTTTCTGCAAGCTTTATTTCACAGGTTGAAAACGGAAAGATAAACCCTTCTCTTGCTAAATTTAAGAATATAGCTGATGCATTAAATACTACAGTTGGTCAATTAATTGGAGAAAATCAAAATCCTGTAAAATCAGTTATTGTAAAAAAAAATGAGAGAAAATATGCAGACCATTTGGGAGATGGAATTAATATCTATATGCTTGCAACTCCTGACCCTATTAAACAGATGGAGCCTTTGTTAATAAAAATGGATAGAAGCGCGACTTCAGGTAAAGATCGATATCAGCATTATGGCCAGGAATTTGTTTTGGTATTAAAAGGGAAACTTGAAATTTCTTTAAACGAGAAAAAATATATTTTAAATAAAGGTGATAGTATCTACTTTAATTCAAATGTGCCTCATTCATTTAGAAATATATATGAAAATGAGACTGAAGTAATTTGGGTAGTTACCCCACCAAGTTTCTAATTTTTTTATCCCAATTGTTCACTATATATTAACAAAATTAATTATTAATTAAAATTTAAAAATCATGTATTCAATAATGTTAAAAAAAATGGAAGGTTTAACCGATGAGATTCAAAGATTTTCATCATGCCTGAAAGAATTCAACTTATCAGAAAAGAATAAGAATGAATTCGTGAACCTGATTATGTCTGAAATGAAATTTTTAAGATACGACGAGATAACGCAGGATGATGTTGGAAATATAATTGGGAAAGTCAGAGGATATAAAGATGAAGGTGATATAGTTATCTTATCTAACGTTTACTTTAATAATTCATTAGAGAATGATGGGATTGAAAAGCATGAATCTGCTGAGAGCTTTTATCGTAATTATAAATCAGGAATAGTAACCAGTTTGTTTACCGGTGGCTTATTACAAAGATGCATTGCCCCGCTAACCGGGAATTTATATGTATGCTGCATTCCAAGAAGTGAAGGCTGTGGATATGGAGTAAAACATTTATTTGAAAATTACTTAAAAAATCGCAATATCAAAGGTGTTATCTTGTGTGAGCCAACAAACTTTAATATCTATACCGGAAATAAAGGAAGAATAGAATATGAGATTATTGTTAAAGAACAATTTGAAAATAATTCCAAAGAGGAAAAAGCAGGGATAAAAAATAAGCAAGAATCTTTAATAAGTGAGCTGCAAAGTGTTTCAGGAAAATTACCTCATAGCTCGGAATTTGGTAATTCAAGTTTAGACATCAAAAATATTATTCACAAATCATCAGGTTACAAGCAGGACGAAAGTGAAATACATATGCATGTGGACAGGACTTTTGTTCCTGAAGAAAACGCGGAGACTATATTAAAAAATGCTAAAACTATTGCACAGGGTGTTTATGATGGTGCGGATACATCAATTCAAACAAAAATAACAAAAAACAAAATAGCAACTTTAAATGGCGGGGAAATTATAGAAACCAGGGAATATCAGCCTTGGAAAATAGAAACAGTCCATC
>CAZBUF010000343.1:0-2769 GCA_964495025.1 uncultured Bacteroidales bacterium
GATGTAAGGAGAGTGAAAAAGAATAAACTTATGCTTTAAAACCTAATTGCCGCGTTAGCGGAAACACGCGTAGGGAAAAACTAAATTAATTAATTCAAATTGCACTTCGTTTGATTAAATGGTATGAGCTTCATTGAGAGGTTATAATAAAGAATGCAATCTGTTTATTGAATATTGCCCATTGAAATTTGATTTGGTATCTGAACATGATAAGTTTTTGATTTGAGATTTACGATCCTAAAATTCTTAAAAATCACTATGCGCCTTGTACATAACCATCGAAACCCACTAACCCAGCTATTTTTTATACGCGATATTAGACTGCGTTCTTCTTTAATCTTTTAATTTTATCTAATTCCGCTTTTTTACTATTTTTCCCTTCTTCTAAATCGTAATCATCCTGCAATCCAAGCCAGAATTTGGCAGAATTTCCAAAATATTTGCTTAACCTTAGTGCAGTGTCAGAACAAAAACGCAAGGTGCCTGAAAGCGCCGAGACGAGTGTAATGGCACTCTTCAATCAGAATTATGATATTCTTGATAATTTCATAAATAAAACCGGACTTTCCAATAATCAATTCGAATGTGTCATAAATTATCTTATTTCTAATAGTTTTATGATTAAAAATCAGATCATAAATAGAATGAATTAAAATAATTGCAAATAACTATTCATATTTCAATGTATTAACAGGATTCATAACAGATACCCGATATGCCCGAATCCCGGTAATTACAAGTGCAACAAAAAGGGTAATTAATCCGGAGAGAATATATAATCCCCATTGCGTATCAATATGGCTCGAATAGTTGTTTAACCAATGAGTTGTCGCAATGTAGCTAATGGGCCATGAGATGAGGTTTGACACTACCAAAAGTATGAAGAATTCATATGACATTAATTTAATAATACTAATTGTAGAAGCACCCAGAATCCGCCTGATACCTATCTCTTTGGTTCGCTGCTCGGCAAGGAATGAAGTTAAGCCAATAAGACCCATGCTGGCAATAATGATGGCCAAAACGCTAAGCATTACGGTAAATTTCCCGAATTTCTCTTCGTCGTTATATTGACTGCTTATTTGTTGTTCAAAAATTTTATACTCGAACGGACGGGTCGGAGCAAACTTATTCCATATACTTTCTATATACTTTATTGCTTCGCTATAGTTATCTGAATTTATCCTTACTGCAATAACCCTTGCCAAAACTTGCGGACGCCGGAACATATCAATAATGAAGTTGTTCAGAGGAGT
Source organism: uncultured Bacteroidales bacterium (assembly GCA_964495025.1). Classification (GTDB taxonomy): domain Bacteria; phylum Bacteroidota; class Bacteroidia; order Bacteroidales; family UBA10428. The sequence goes on from CAZBUF010000343.1 coordinate 1,257, forward strand.
ACGTAACGACATAGCATTGAAATCCTTAACAACACCAATAACCCTTTCGTCACCATCCTGCGATTTGACTTTTCTGCCAAGAGCATTTTCTAAGGTCCAACCCATGTTCTTCACCATTGTTTCGTTTATGACAACAGAATTTACAGTATCAGCTGGAAAATCCTTTGAGAATGCCCTGCCGGAAATAACCTTAAAATCAAATGTTTGAATAAAATCCCAATCCACCAAAAATGCAGGTACATAATAATCTTCATCGGGGTTTAATCCTTCAATCTGGTATGCCCGGGTATTATGATTTACACCGAGTACATCTTCCATACCGGTAACATATGCTATATCACTACTCTCTTTTAATTCATTCTTAAAAGCCTCATAATTTCTGAATATCTGCCCGGTTGATTCGAAAGTGATAATCTGATCCTTCTTAAACCCTATTTTGGCATTTCGCATAAAGTTGAGCTGCGAAAAAACAACAAATGCAGCTATAATCAAACCTATTGAGATCGTAAATTGGAATATTACAAGAGATCTTCGTGCGGTTGCACTTTTTGAGCCGTTTTTGAGTAGTCCCTTTAGAATATTCAATGGTCGGAAAGACGATAGGACAATGGCGGGATAAATACCTGCAAATATACCTACTACAATAGAAAGCAGTAATGTAAAAGTAAGTAGTCTGGGTTGAAATAAGAACGAAATATGTATCTGTTTACCGGTAAAGTTGTTCAGTCCCGGTAAAAAAATCGCTATAATGATAAAAGCGATCATCATTGCAAAAACACTTTGAATAATCGCTTCGCCCAGGAATTGCGTTGCTAAACCCTTGCGATCGCCGCCAAATACCTTTTTAATGCCGATTTCTTTGGCTCTGCCTGCAGAACTAGCTGTAGCTAAATTCATAAAATTGATACATGCAAGTATCAATACAATGCCGGCAATAATAGACAGTATGTAAACATACATAATATCGCTATTCTGATGCATTTCATACATATGATGCGATTCCAGATGTATATCAGTTAAACTTTGCAGATAGTGGCTAACATCCTGGTTTTTCAGTTGAGTATAGTAGGTTTTATAAAAATCAGGAAATTTTTGATCCAGCATTTCCGGTTTTATCCCTGGTTTAAGCAAAACATAAGTCCAAAAAGGATTAGCAATCCAACCAGGATTATATCGACCTCGTCCACCATTAAATTGAACAAATGTTGACATTGAAGCCATCATATCGATCCTGAAATGCGATTGAGCAGGAATGTCTTTAATAACACCCGTTATCTCAAAATTCGCAAACTCCTCTATACGTAAAGTTTTTCCTATTGGTGACTCGTTACCAAAGTATCTTTTTGCAGTTGATTCTGTTAATACAATAGTGCCCGGCCTGGCAAGTGCAGTTTTGGGATCACCTACCAGGAAGGGAAAGGTGAAAATCTCAAAAACGGTTGAATCAACAAAATAAAAATTGCTTTCATAAAACTTTACAACCTCGTCATTGCTATTTGTATAATCAAAGAAC
>CAZBUF010000344.1:0-7968 GCA_964495025.1 uncultured Bacteroidales bacterium
TATTTGCATGAATATTTGCTCTATTGCTCAATTGCTAAATTGTTAAATTGCTAAATTGATGAATTGCTAAATTGATGAATTGCTAAATTGATGAATTGCTAAATTGATGAATTGCTAAATTGTTAAATTGTTAAATTGTTCTATTGCTCTATTGCTCAATTGCTAAATTGTTAAATTGCTAAATTGATGAATTGCTAAATTGATGAATTGCTAAATTGATGAATTGCTAAATTGTTCAATTGTTAAATTGCTCTATTGTTCTATTGCTCTATTGCTCTATTGCTCTATTGTTCTATTGCTCTATTGTTGAATGAGCGAACAGCGAAAAGCGAGCAACAAGCAATGAACAGCGAGCAACCTGCAACAAGCAACAAACAGTGAAAAGCATATATTTCACATACTTAAGTTGCATAATAACGGCCAACAATTTTGATTTTCCAGTACATAGATATATATTCGCATAAAATTTATAATATTTTAATTCATAAACATTCAATAAAAAATGAAAAATCTAATAGTTCTTATGATTCTGGTTTTTTTGGCAGCATCGTGCAGTAAATTCAAATCAGATTCAAAAATTACGTTAAATAACGAGTTGGATACAGTAAGCTATGCTTTTGGCCTGTCATTTGCAAACAGTCTGAAACACTCCAATTATATTTCCGAATTAAATGTTGATGCAACAGCTGCTGCTATCCGAAGTGTATATGCCGGTTCTGAAGATACGGTTTTTACTCAGAATGAAATTTCCCAGATCCTGAACAATTTTGTCAGGGAAGCCAGAGAAGTCCGTATTCAGGCCAATCTGGATGCAAGTAACAAATTTCTTAGCAGTAATAAGAAACGTAAGGATATTCAGGTTACCGAATCAGGATTACAATATAAGATCATAGAAGAAGGTACGGGAAAAACTCCTTCAATAGATGACCGTGTTAAATGCAACTACAGGGGAACTCTTATTGACGGAACGGAATTCGATAACTCCTATAAGCGTGGAGAGCCTACAGAATTTCGTGTTAATGGTGTTATTAAAGGGTGGCAGGAAGCTCTTCAACTCATGAAAGAGGGTGCCAAATGGGAATTATGTGTGCCTCCTGATTTAGGTTATGGACTGAGGGTAAGGCCAGGTGGACTTATAGAGCCGAATATGGCATTGATTTTTGAAATTGAACTTATTGAAATTCTTCCTTCTGAAGGTAAGTAAGCGTTAATCTGCGCGGAATATTTACCCAACAGGGTCTGTTTAAAAAGATATAAATACGTCATTACTAAGGAAGCATGATTGACGTAATCTCTTGATAATTAATATAATATTTCATAAATATTCTTTCGCTTCTCCCGGGATGAAGACTTTTCAGACAGTCCCATTGATTTTCATTTCCATAAACACCTCTCCCGGTATCTATGAAATGATTATCCTTTGAGTTCTGAATAAATAACCTGGAAAAGCTGTAATTATAGTTATACAGAAGAAAATCATGCTTAAGCATAATATAATTAAGCTGGTTGATGATAACGAATAACCCTCAATCATTTCCGGTAAAGTATTAAAGAATCTGTTTATAAACCCGAAATCAATATTAGATACCTTAAATAATAAATCATTTGTAAAACTTACTATATAGTTACCAAAAGGAATTGTTAAAAAGATGATTGCAGTAAATATGGCTGATAAATAGTAAGGGATAACAGGCTTTGCTTTAATTACTGTTATGCCCTGTTCAAGCTGAATTAAACTCATTATTCCGGCAGTAAAATCAGGCGGTGCTTTTTCATAACCTATCCTGTTAAAAACCTCCTTCATTTTATTATTATATATATTTTCATTTTTCATCCGTCCTGAATTTTTTAACCAATTAAAAAATTAATGTTCGTTTCATAACAGGTCAGTTAGTTCTTCTTTTAATATTGTTTTAAGTCTCTGAAAGATCCTCTTCCTGTTGCGGAATAATCTTACTTTAACATTTGATTCCGTTAATCCGGTAATTTTTGACAACTCCCGAACAGATTTATCCTCCTGATAATATAAAGTCAGTAATGATTTGTCAACAGTATCCAGCTCATCCAGTACCTTCTTTAATACATTAACCGGAACTTTGTCAAAATCATACTGCTCTTCATACCCTTTATCCGCGATCTCTGTATAAGTATTATCATAGTTATCCATTGAAACATAATCTGGATGTTTTTTCCTGATCTTTGAAACAGAGGCATTATAAGTTATGCTATAAAGCCATGTGGAAAATTTTGACCTGCCCTTAAAATCCCCTAATGACTTATAAGCTTTTATAAATACATCCTGTGCCAGTTCTTCAGCATCTTCATGGTTGCCGGTTATCCTGTATGCAAGAGTATAAACCATATCCTTGTACCTGTCAATAATTATTGAAAGATCCTCCGTGTGTCCGGAAAGAATCCTGTTTATATAATAACTATCCCGTTTTGTCTGCATCCGATAATTTGACGCTCAATATTATTTCCGGTTACAAATGCAATGTATAATATTTAATAAAATTACAAAAAATGTAACCATCATTAAAATTGAAGCGTCGTATTGTTTGAAACCGATTTATTAACTTTAAAAACTAAAAATCATGGTACAAACAGCTGGAGTAATGATTGTTTTAATCATTTTTGCGTCAATAACAGGAATAATTCTCGGAGTAATTTACCTGAGAAACAGGAACCGCGAACGAATGCAGATAATTGAGAAGGGTGCTGATCCTTCAATACTTAAATCAGATCTAAATAGCAGGGGTATGCTATCTTTGAAGATCGGAATAATTCTCATCGGTATTGCATTGGGTATAATTATCGGGAACATAGTAGCAAATTATACTTATATATTCCCTGAGAGTGAAGTTGCTTATTTCTCATCAATCTTTCTGTTCGGAGGTATCAGTTTTGTTATCACACAGTTGATTGGCGATAAAAAGAAACAGTAGTGAAAATCAATTTAACTAATTAAATGTGAATCTATCATGAAAAGAATATGGATTATTTATACAGTATTGATCTTATCTCTTATATCCTGTGAGTTTGAAGATGGTAAAATCAGAAACCTTAAAGGAAACTGGCGTTTTGCAGTAGGAGACAATAAAGAATGGGCCGAACCCGGATATGATGACAGCAAGTGGGATATAATCTATGCACCATCGCGCTGGGAAAAACAAAACTATTATAACTATAACGGATATGCATGGTACAGGAAGAACATCAGGCTTTCCCCAAAATATAAAAATTCAAGTCTTTATTTGTTCCTGGGAAAAATAGATGATGTTGATGAGGTTTATATCAATGGTAAGCTTATTGGTTCATCCGGTAGTTATCCACCTGATTATAAGAGTGCTTACAATGTTTACAGAAAATACCTTATACCGGAGGGTGTAATGGATTTCAAAAATGACAACCTGATAGCTGTGAGAGTATATGATCATCATGAATACGGAGGAATTACCAGTGGTGATCTTGGAATATATGCAAACGATATATTCCCTGTTGATCTGAATCTCGGGGGGAGCTGGAAATTTCAGCTCAAAGACAGCCTTATCTGGAAAGAGCCAAGCTATGATGACAAAAACTGGTATAATGTATCATTGCCCGGAAAATGGGAGGAACAGGGTTTTGAGGATTATGACGGATTCGCATGGTACAGGAAAAAATTTGATATGCCTCACGATTTGAAATCAGAAAAACTCGTCATGTTACTTGGGAAAATTGATGATATTGACCAGGTTTACCTGAATGGTGAACTTATAGGTTTTACCGGGGATTTTAATCCTCAGTACGGTGATATAAAAACGGATAATAATTACAGGGAATTCAGGGGATACTATCTACCCGGGAATATGGAATTAAAAGACAAGGACAACATTATAGCCATAAGGGTGTATGATTCATACGGAGACGGAGGTTTGTATGAAGGACCTGTAGGATTAATCACCCAGGAGAACTATACTAAATTCTGGCACAACAAGGTAAAAAGAGGAAAACGTATATACTTTGAGGACTAAAATCCTGAATCGCCAGTAACTTAATCATGGCTGTTTGAAAAGTGGAAGATCACCTTTGCTATACACCTTTTCAGACAGCCCTGCTTTTAAATTGCTTTCCCTCCTTTTTCACCGGTACGTATTCTGATACAGTCCTCAAGCGGAGTAATAAATATCTTTCCATCTCCCACTTCACCGGATTCATTTGTTCTGGCTGCCTTAATAATGGTATTGACTGTAATATCAACGAATTCATCATTAACTGCTATTTCCAGTTTGACTTTTGGTATCAGTCCGGGTACTATTCTCTTACCCCTATAAATCTGTTCTTTGGTTTGTTGTCCGCGTCCTGAGACACGAATAACAGTTATACGCGTTATCTCATTTTCAACAAGCGCCTCACGTACCTGGTCAAGTTTGGTATCTCTTATTATGGCTGTTATTAATTTCATAATTATATGAAGTATTATATTTTAAATCTTTATTCTTAATAATCAATTTATGCAATTTTATAAAGCATTATTGTTTTTAGCTTGCATTCAACATTCCATAACCGTGTTCACCGTGATAGGATGCATCAAGTCCCTGCATTTCCATTTGTGCCGGGGCTCTTAATCCAAATAGTTTATTTACTATTATCAGGATCACAAGGGTTACAACGGCTGCATAAGCTATTGAAACTAATACTGCAGCAACCTGAACTCCCAGCTGTTGCATAACTGTCCATGTTCCCCCTTCAGTAAGAGATGCAGCTTCACTCATCCAGCTTTTTCTGATAAAAAAAGTCAGCATTATTGCACCGGTAATACCTCCGACCCCATGTATGCCAAAAGCATCCAGGCTGTCATCATAACCTGATTTATTTTTGACTAATATTGCAGTATAGCATAAGATCGCGGCAATAGCGCCCAATGAAAGTGCCCCATATGGCCTGACAACTCCTGCAGCCGGTGTTACAACAACCAATCCGGCAAGAATTCCGCTGGCAAAGCCTAAAGCGGTTGCTTTTCCCTGGTGAATACCCTCAATAATCATCCATGTTATAGCGCCTGCAGCTGCTGCTGCCTGGGTTGCTGTTAAAGCCTGTGCAGTATCCAGTCCGCTGTTTATGCTGCTTCCTGCATTAAAACCAAACCATCCTACCCATAGCAGGCCGGCCCCAAGCATTGTCAGTGTAAGATTGCTCGGTGGCATGGAAGTCCTGGGATACCCGCGTCTTGCTCCTAAATAAATAGCAGCGACCAACCCGCTGATACCGGATGAGATATGTACAACAGTACCTCCCGCAAAATCAATCGCTCCGTTTGCTCCCATATTAAACAGGAATCCATCCTTTGCCCATACCCAGTGACATAACGGATTATAAACCAATATACCCCAGAAAGCGATAAAAATAACATACCCCTTAAAAGTTACCCTTTCAGCAAATGCACCTGCAATAAGGGCCGGTGTGATAATGGCAAATTTTCCCTGGAACATTGAAAAAACATAATCAGGTACTCCATTATTTACCTCAGTATCAATTCCGTTTAAAAATAATAAGTTATTATCCCATCCTATCCAACCTCCCAGGGCATTCGGACCAAAACACATGCTGTAACCAAAGGATATCCACAATACTGTCATTATACCCATGGCAGCAAAACTATGCATCATAGTGCCTATAACATTTTTTGTTCTGACAAGCCCTCCGTAAAACATTGCCAGTCCCGGTATCATTAAAAGGACCAAAGCAGTTGAAGTCAGCATCCAGGCAGTTATTCCCGTATCCACCCCGTTCCCGTCTGAAGCACTGGAATTAACTGCAAATAACAAAAGCAGAATCCCTGTAACAAATAATTTTCTTCTTCTTAATAGTATCATTTTTTCAGATTTAGGTTATTAAAAAAAAAGAATAATTTTCTTAATATTTTGTCACAAAAATACGTTTTAATACAGCATAATCAAATTTTTATTGACTTATTTTATTTTTAACTATATATTTTTAATGGTTATGGGATTCATTTAATTCTTTATTTCATTTGATACCCCTTATTTGTTGGGGGTCGTGATGTATTTTACAGATACCATTGGTAATATTCTTATGAGAAAATGCAAAATGAATAGCATATACAAATATTACTTAATTTAAAAAAAGGGCTGTACAAACAGATATAAATACGTTATTATAAAGGAAGTATAATTGAAGTAATTTCTTGATAATCAATGCAATATTATATAAGGAATCCTTCTCCCGTCTGGCTTGTCCTGTCTCAGACGGGAAGCGGGATCGGAATGGCGGCTTTAAATACAGCCCCTTCTTTCTTTCTCACCAAACAATATCAGATATGACTAAATAAGAAAAATATTATGTTTTTTGCACTCATCTATCATCTCCTTCGGCCATATACTTGACTGGATTTCTCCAATATGGGCTTTTCTGAGATAGAACATACAAATTCTTGACTGTCCCAGGCCTCCTCCTATACACATAGGTAATTCACCTGATAATAAACGTTTATGAAACATCAATTCTTTTCTTTCCATGGTATCTGTAATTTCAAGTTGCTTAAGCAACGATTCCTTATTGACCCTGATACCCATGGATGAAATTTCAAAAGGGACTTCCAAAACAGGATTCCAAAGAATAATATCTCCGTTCAGACCTTTATGATTATTATATGTAGGTGTAATCCAGTCGTCATAATCGGGTGCCCTGCCATCATGCGGTTTGCCGTCTGCTAATATGCCTCCTATACCGATTACGAATATTGCACCGTATTTCCTGGCAGCTTCTGTTTCTCTTTCCCTTGGGGTAAGATCCGGGTATTCTTTCATCAATTGTTCGGAATGGATAAAAGTTATCTTATCAGGCAAAACCGGCTCAATATGAGAATAGTGTTCATAAATTACAAATTCCGTCCTTTTTATGACCTCGTAAAGCTTATCAACGATATATTTCAGGAAGCCGATATTCCTTTCTCCATCGCTGATCACTCTCTCCCAGTCCCATTGATCAACATATAATGAATGCAGGTTGTCCATCTCTTCATCGGGACGAATTGCGTTCATGTCAGTATAGATACCAAAACCATGCTTAATGTTGTAATCAGCGAGTGCAATTCTTTTCCATTTTGCCAGTGAATTTACGATCTCAGCCACTGAACCCCTGATGTCCTTTATCTCAAATGCCACCTTGTTTTCCACTCCGTTCAAATCGTCATTAACACCGGTCCCTTTTAACACAAATAGTGGTGCAGTAACCCTTCTAAGTCGCAGCTCAGAGGACAGATTTTCCTGGAATGTGTCTTTAACAAGTTTTATGCCTTTCTCTGTTTGCTTCAGATCCAGAAGCGGTTTGTAATTTCGCGGAATAAATAAATTTTTTACCATAAGGGACTAAAGTTTTTATTAATTAGATATTTCACAATGATAATAATAAAAAAAGAGTTAACAATGGCCGCGAATATTATTATTATATTTGTATTAAAATATTATAAAACATATTAAAATATGGCCTATAACTTTAAAATTGATAGTTTAGATACAAAAATACTTACAATATTGATGCGGAATGCCAGGATCCCATTCCTGGAAGTTGCACGGGAATGTGGAGTATCAGGTGCGGCTATTCACCAGAGAGTTCAACGGCTTTCCAGGCTTGGTATAATTTCCGGGTCACAGTTTGTTGTTGAACCAAAAAAGCTTGGTTACAGCACATGTGCATATATTGGAATTTTCCTTGAGAATGCATCCCTGTTCAATGATGTATCACAAAAACTTATAAATATACCGGAAATAGTACAATGTCACTATACAACGGGCCAGTATTCAATGTTCATCAAACTGTATACTAAAGATAATGAGCACCTGAAAGATGTTCTGTCAAATAAGATCCAGGCAATTAAGGGGATTTCCCGGACCGAAACATTTATTTCACTTGACGCTATAATTAACAGACAATTGCAGGTAGTTGAGAGAAAAATTTAATTATCAT
>CAZBUF010000345.1:0-2967 GCA_964495025.1 uncultured Bacteroidales bacterium
ATTGTTAGGAATATTATAATAATGATTAAATGAATACATTAGTTTATTGTAATAATTCAGTCCGCTGCCGTAAGTGCCAATCCATATAGTACCCTGTTTATCTTTATAAAGTGAATGAATTGAATTGTCTGAGATACTGGAGTGATCAGACGGATTGTGTGTATAATGGATAAACTTGCAATCATCTTCCTGAAAACTAGTAAGATCAATGATGTTGAGGCCTCCATTCTCGATACCTATTAATAAATTACCATTATCATCATCCAGAAGTGCAAGTATTGCTCCGGCATTTATGCTTTTTTCTATTTCGGGGTTATGAATATATTTAATAAATTCGGGATTATGAGGCTGACCTTCCTTGTATTTCATAAGGCATAACCCACTGCTGCCGGTACCAATCCATATCCTTCCGCCGCTATCCTGGCAAATTACACGTAAATTATTATCACTTATACTTGCAGGATCATTTTCATTATGCCTGAATGCTGTGAATGAATAGTCGGAAGTATCCATAAGATATAATCCATTGTAAGTGCTAACCCAGAAATTACCATTGTTATCCTCCAGTAAGTCACTAACGTAAAGATTATTATAAATTTGCTGAATTGATGTATCTGATGGATTAAACAAATATAAACCTCCGGCGGATAAAATCATCATTTTCCCATTATTCAGCTCATGAAAGCCATCAACCAATTGCTCTGTTATAACGGGGTAAGGAATAAACATATCCCGATCCCGGTCATAAATACAAAATCCTCCCTGGGTGCCTATCCATAATTTTTCCTTACTGTCTTCATATATATTATAGATAAAGTTATTTGGTAGGCTATTTTTAGTAGAAATCTCATGCTTATATACTTTAATTTCATATCCGTCATATTTATTAAGCCCTCCGCCTCCTGCACCGAACCACATAAATCCGTGTTTGTCCTCCAGGATACCAAGTATCCAGCTTTGTGAAAGCCCGTCCATGGTTGTCAGATGCTGGAACCTGATATTATTTTCCTGGCAAAATAAATTGACAGATGAAAAGAATAAAAGAATAAATAATATTCGACGCATGAACAATAAAAATTAAGTAATATACATAATATAATTTAACAGGTAATCAATTATACTGAAAAGGCAACCCATAAAACACAATATTAAAATTATGCCTAGTGTAAATTAATTTAATGACGCCAATTAAATAACCTGTTTACTTGCCGTAATATTAAAGTTACAATTTTTTTTTAATTATTATAACTTAAGCATATATAATTATGATATGCAATTTGAATGGTTATGCTTCAGTATAATAACCTGTGAATTTTTTTTAAAGCATATTGAGGTGTTCAGTTGGAAGTATACCTATGACAAGATATACATATAAATATATTACACCTGATATTATTGATATTCGGGATAATTAAGGTACAGAAGGAAAAGCAATGCTAAGATTCGTCAGAAGCAGGTACTGTAAAAGAAAATGTGCTGCCTTCACCGGGTTTACTTTCCACATTAATTGAACCACCGTTCTTTTTTATAAATTCCTTACATAGAATTAATCCCAGGCCTGTACCTTTCTCACCATCGGTGCCACTTCTTGTGAAGCTTGTGTCGACCCTGAATATTTGTTTCATTTCTTCTTCTGACATACCAATACCCGTATCTTTAATGCATAATTCAACATTTTTGTTTTTTCTCAGATAGGATATATATATTTTACCTCCATTGTCTGTGAATTTTATTGCATTGGTCAACAGGTTTCTTATCACGGTATTGATCATATTATGGTCAGCATACACCGGAAAGTGTTCAGAAGACTCATGCTCAATACTGATACTTTTATTTTCAATATTTTCATACAATAAGTTTATGTTCTGTACTACCAGATCCGCAATGTTAAAATAGGATGGTTCAAAAGTTATTTTGTCTGTTTGTGTCCTTGCCCATTGTAACAGGTTTTCCAGAAGGTTATATATATTTTTTGAAGAGCTGTAAATAACCTCAGAATATTTTAATTTCTTTTCTTCCGTTAACTTATCAAACTTTGAATTCATTAATTCTGCAAAACCCAGGACAGTATTAAAAGGATTTTTAAGATCATGGGCAATAATTGAAAAAAACTTGTCTTTTGTAGAATTGAGTTCGTTTAAGTGAATATTTGCTGCTTCAAGCTCTTCCTTCTTCACTTCCAGTTTTTCTGCCTGCTCTTCTATTTGTTGCTGTCGTTCTTCAAGGAGAGTATTTGATTCATTAAGCTCATAGGTTTGCCTGGTAAGGATCTCATGTTTTTCTTCTATTTCCAGTGTCCTTTCTTTGACGATTTTTTCAAGGTAGAATTTTTGTTTTTTCAGACTGTTTATCCTGTATAAATAAAAACTGGCCGCTGATATTATAATAAATAATATGACAGATATTTTAAATATGAGTGAGTTCCACCAGGGTGGCAGAATAGTGATCTTTAACGACGTACCTTCTTCATTCCATATACCGTCATTATTTGAAGCTTTAACCTTAAATATATATGTCCCGGGATCCAGGTTCGTAAAGGTTACCTCCCTTCTTGAACCGGCATAGTTCCAGTCCTTATCAAATCCTTCAAGCTTATATGCATAGAGATTTTTCTCAGAGCTTATGTAGTTAAGAGCAGTATATTTCAGAGTAATAGGTGACTGGCTATATGTTAATGTTATTTCCGTGGTTTCAGTGATCGATCTTTTTAATGGAGAGCCTTCCGCATTTATTGTCATTTCTTTATAATATATCAACAGATCAGTTATGTATACGGGGGGTATGAACTGATTGATCTGTATACTGTCAGGACAGAAAATGTTAAGGCCATTTAATCCTCCAAAATACATTATACCGTCGTCACTTTTAAAATACGAACCGTGAATAAACTGTTTCCCCTGCAATCCATCCAATACAAAGAAATTCTTAATGCTTAAATTATATGGATCAAGTTTTGAGATCCCCTTA
>CAZBUF010000346.1:0-16356 GCA_964495025.1 uncultured Bacteroidales bacterium
GTATAGCTCCTGCAAAAAATGTACTGTTAAGACCTCCAACAAGAAAGACAAATGCTGATAATATCGGGCCTAGAGTCTGCGCTATCCTCAGTACCATTCCGTTAACTGACATAACCGCGCCCCTGTATTCCAGCGGAGCAATATCTGACAGTAATATCTGCAGGCAGGGTATATTCATTCCATGAGCAAGGCCAAAAATAAACAACGGTACAAGCAATAACCATATATTTGAAACAAGGGGTATAATTACCAGTGCCAGCGAGTATAAGCAAAAGGATATCTTTATAAGACTCTTTTCACTGAAAATCCCTGATATCTTCTTTAACTGAAATGATGTTACGGCAGTTGTTAAAGACATGCAGGACATCATTACTCCAATAGTGAAAGGTGAAGCCTGATATTGTTTGTCAAGTAAAAATGGAAAATATATTAAGTATGATCCGTAAAGAATTATAAATGTGATAAAGCTGGCAAGGAAATACGTCACTGCTCTGCGGGTTCTTATTATTCTCCAGGTATCTTTCAAATATTGTTTTAATACCTGACTTCTCCGGGGTTCCGGGTTACTTAATCTGAATAGTACGATAATTGCCACGGGTATCGAAAATACAGGCAGGAAAAAAGGATAGTTCCATTTTAATGACGCCAGAAGCCCGCCAAGAAACGGATAACTGGCAGTTGCAACGCTCAAAACACTGGCATTATAACCCATTGCCCCCGTACGTCTCTTATCACGGAATATATCCCCTATGAGTGTCACATTCAATGATCCCAAAGAAGCAGCTCCTGCTCCCTGAAAGAACCTTAAGATAAGTAATACTTCAAACTTTCGCGTGAAAGCGCATAAAGTGCCGGCAAGGCCAAAAAGCAGCAATGAAGGTATAAGAACCTTTTTCCTGCCATACCTGTCGGCTGCTATACCCAGCAGTGGTGTAAGAATGACAGCCGGAAAGGTGAAAAATATTATTAGCAGGCTCACTGAATTGGCTGTAATGCCAAACTCCCTGGCTATTTCAGGAAACGCCGGAGTGATACTGGCAACCCCAAGAACAGCCATCAGGGTTATTAAAAATATTACCTGCAGGTTCCTGTCAAGGTAAACCGGCTCCGGTTTCATTTTATTAATTACCACATTTAATGTATAAAAAGCAACATATTATATAAATGTACGTATATTCTTTCAATTGTGCATACGCGCTGTACAGCTAAACTAAAGGACGGGTGAAATAAAATAAAATGTTTTGGAAAAATAAAGCTACTAAAAAAATTACTGAAGTATTAAAACAGGGTGCCACACCCGAAAAACTTGCTCTTTCGTTGTCACTTGGAATCACTGTCGGTATTATACCCTTGTATGGAATAACAAGTTTACTTATAACGCTGGTTGCATTATCTCTAAGACTTAACTTCGCAGTTACACATATAGCCCATTATATAGTACACCCCTTGCAGATCGCCCTGATTATTCCTTTTATGAAAATTGGTGAACTGTTTTATAAAGACACCCTTATTCCTTATTCTATAAAGAAAATTATGCATATGTTGAATACTGACCTCTGGGGTACTTTGCATGATTTCTGGGTTGCCTATCTTTCAGCTTTTGGTATATGGCTTATAATATCCGTTCCTCTTGTGCTGATACTCTACAAAACACTAATAATACCTTTGAGGAAGTACTCACTCACAATTGCGCGATAACATCAGAAAAAATCCTAAGCAGCTTTTTCTCTTCATTTTCCCAGCAAAGCTCTTTTGCTGCTCTTTTCATGTTTTGTTTCCAGAAATTTCTTCTTTCTTTATTTTCAATCATCTCATTAAAAACAGCCGCTAACTTTCCAGGATCTTTAATGTCAGTTGTAAGCCCGACTTCATATTTCTTAACGATACCGGCCATCTCAGGAAAATCAGAAACCAGTACCGGAACTCCTGCATGAATATAATCAAACAGCTTATTGGGCAGTGCATAATAATAATTCAGTCCGAGGTTTTCCTCAAGTGATATCCCTATATCTGCCTGCGATGTATATGATATGAGCTCTTCATAAGGTATCTTCCCGATGAACCTCACTTTGTCATGTAAATCTTCCTTATTAACAAGTTCTTTAAGTTCATTAATTATATCCCCGTCACCGATAATTACAAGCATAGCATCGTTAATATACTTCATAGCTTTAATAGCAGGTTCCAGTCCCCTCCCAAGATTCACTGCCCCCTGGTAAATAATAATCCGCTTATTTTGAAGTCCTTTGTCAGCTGTTTTTCCGGGATAACCAACATCATATAAGGGTAAATTTCTGATGACCTTCATGTTGATCCCATACATATCTGAATATATCGCGGCAATTGAATCACAAACAGTATATGAATATTTAACTTTAGGGAGGATTATTTCTTCAATCTTTTTCCAGATATTTTTAACAAAATCCCTGCCTTGCAGTTCAGGCACTTCTGTAAAATACTCATGGCTGTCATATACTAATTTCTTTTTTCTGATAGCTGCAACCATATAATTAGCCGGCAAAGTATCCAAATCGTTGGCCAGCAGTATATCAACCTTTTTAAAAAATAAATAGAAAAACAGCCTGATATTATATCCGGCATAAAAAAGAGGCCCTTTATTAAATAACAATCTTAGTCTTCGGGATTTATATGGTTTATCCGGCATGGGGAGGCTGCTTTTTAACTTTCTTCCTACAACATTTACATTTACTCCTGATTTAAGAAGTGATTCAGCAACTTTACCTACCCGCCTGTCTGTTACTATATCATTAGTAACAGAAATATATACTTTTATCAAATTTTTGATAATTTTTCTACTAAAATAAAAATTCTTTACGTAAACTGGATTCAAAAATTAAATTTGATGGTTATTTTTGTTTCAACAGATTTTTAAAATGTGCAAAATTGAGAAAAACAAATCGTTAAAAACCCATAACTCTTTCGGACTTAACGTTTCTGCCAAATATTATATAAAACTCACTAACCAGCAACAGGTTATTGATTTTATAAAATCTGATTTGTCTAATATCAGGCCTGTGTTTGTTATCGGGGAAGGATGCAATGTCTTATTCAGTAAAGATTATAACGGATTACTGGTTCATCCCCAGATATCAGGCGTTAAGAAACTGCAGGAAACCGGCGGATATACCAGATTTCGTGTCGGAGCAGGCGAGAACTGGGACAACTTTGTAAATAAATGTGTATATAACAATTATGGCGGGATCGAAAACCTTTCATCAATTCCCGGCAGTGTAGGTGCATGTCCTATACAGAATATCGAAGCCTACGGCGTTGAAGTCGGGAAAGTTATTGAAAGTGTTGAAGCAGTTGAGATTAAAACTGCCGATATTAAAATATTTTCAAACGCTGAATGTAAATTCTCATACAGAAACAGCATTTTCAAGCAGGAACTTAAAAACAAGTATATTATTACTCACGTGAATTTCAGGTTTGACAAAAACCATTGTATAAAAACAAGTTATGGTGAAATTGAAAAAGAGCTTGATAAATTTTCAGAGACTACAATTAAAAATATCAGGAAGGCCATTATAAGCATCAGAAAAAATAAATTACCTGATCCCAAAGAGTTGGGTAACGCTGGAAGCTTCTTTTTGAATCCTGTAGTAAAAATGGAGCATGCAAACTCATTGAGGCAATATTATCCTAAAATGCCATTTTTCAAAGTATCGGATAATGAGGTCAAGCTATCAGCAGCATGGCTAATTGAGCAATCAAACTGGAAAGGTAAGAGAATGGGAGATGTTGGTACATATAAAAAACAACCTTTGGTAATTGTAAATTATGGAAATGCCACAGGGAAGGATATTTTAAGTATTGCTACCAAGATCAGAAAAGCAGTGAAGAATAATTTTGCTATTGAACTTGAAATGGAAGTGAATGTTGTATAAATTGCCTGTCGCTGCCTTTCAGGTGTTATCGGAAATCAATCTTTTACTGAATTTTCATAATAATATCATGTGCCGCAGATAGTATATCCATTGCTACCTCGCGTGTTTCAGCCTCAGCATAGGTTCTCAACAAAGGTTCTGTAACAGAGGAGCGTATAAGAAGCCACTCTTTTTCACTGAAAAAGAACTTGTACCCATCCAGATTTTCGGTATTAATTACTTTATATTTACCAAAAGATGCAAAGGCTCCTGATTTACATTTCCCGAGAACCTTATCCCGGATATTCCTGTTGATCTGTATATCTGACTGTTCAACAACAAATTTTCCTGTGATTTTATGTATTTCATCCATTAATTGCTGTAAAGATTTGCCGGTCTCGATCATCATCTGCCAGATAATCAGTCCTGTCCATATCCCGTCTCTCTCAGGAATATGAGAACCCACTGTTATGCCTCCGGTATCAGCACCTTCAATTAATATCTCTTCCGTCATCATAATGCTTGTAATATCTTTAAAACCCACCTTCACCCTTGTCACTTTAAGATCATATTTTTTACATAATTTCTCAACCTTGCCGGTGGAGGAGAAGTTAACCACAACCTTGCCTTTCTTTTTCTGATATCCTGCCAGGTAATGAATTATCAGAAGTAAAATATTATGCCCGTCAATAAAAACTCCTTCTTTATTATATAAGGCTATCCTGCATGCGTCTCCGTTAACTGCCAGTCCGCAATCCGTTTTTTTATTCTTCCATATATATTCCGCCAGTTCATGAAGATTTATATGCAGGGGAACAGGAGGTATGCCTTTGAATGTCGGGTTTAACTCACAATGGAATAATTTTATTCCCGGCAGTAGTTTTTTCATAATATTCTGTCCGCTACCATACATTGCATCAAATGCAAATTTCAGTTCAGAACCTGCAATTTTATCAATATCAAAGTTGTCCCTTATTTCTTTGATGTAAATATTTTCAAGATCAACATAATTTATCATTCCGTGTTCCAGCAGGTAGTTCCAGTTAAGTAATTCAAGATCTATATCATAATCATCGGAGATGAGATTTTCAACATCCTTAAGGTCTTTTTCAAGCATAGGTCCCCCACTCTCGCCTTTCAGCACAAATCCGTTATATTCGGGAGGTTTATCACTTGCCGTAATAATAATGCCGCATTGTGCTTTCAGCTTAAGAACACCCAAAGATACCATAGGAGTTGAAACAAAATGCTCGGGAATATAGACCCGAATACCTCTTGAGGATAATATTTTAGCTATTGCCTCCATAAACATTTCGCCGGCAAACCTGCAGTCATATCCTAAAACAGCAGAAGGTTCCGTATATTTTCTTGTAAGCCATAAAGCTGTGGCATAGGCAATCTTTACTATGTTTGTTATAGTGAAGTCCTTTGCAATTATTGCCTGCCAGCCCTCTGATCCGAATTTTATTTTATCCATAATTTCAATTCATTATTCTGCGCTTATTAAGTGCATTCTGGTATAAACGTGCATATTTATTATGTTGGGCAAGAGATTTTGAAAAATAATGATAGCCTGAAAAATCTTCTTTCGCACAAAAATAAAGGTAATCGTGTTTTTCATAATTTAATACTGCGTCAATAGATGATATGGAGGGTATAGTTATCGGCCCCGGCGGTAATCCGTAAAAACGGTATGTATTGTACGGGGAATCTGCCTGGAGATGCTTTGTCAGAACCCTTCTTATTGTATAATCGCCGACCGCATATTTTACAGTAGGATCAGCCTGAAGCTTTATGCCCTTCTTCAACCTGTTAACATAGACTCCTGCAATTCTCGGCTTTTCTTCTTCTTTGCCCGATTCTTCATCAACAATGGCGGCCAGAGTCACCACATCATTTATTGTGAAATTCATCTGCATGGCCTTATTGGTCCTTTTCTTATTCCAGAATTTATTATATTCTTCCCGCATTCTTTCAATAAACTGCGTTGCCGATGTATTCCAGTAAAATTCGTATGTGTTCGGAATAAAAAGGCCTATTATTGTATGCTCATCGAAGCCTAAACTGCCAATATATTCTTTGCTGTTCAACAAATCCAATATTTCCGTATATCCGGCTTCAATCCTCGCGGATACCATTCCGGCAAGTTTTTCCAGCGTCCTTATCTTATTAAAAGTCAGTATTACCGGTTCCTGAAGGCCTGAACGAAGTATCAGTATAAGCCTGTGATTTGTCATCCTGCTTTTTAGCTTATATCTTCCGGGATTTATGTTCTTCCTGTAATTCATCCTTTCAGCCGACCACTCGAATGTTGTTTTGTTCTTAATTAAATTTTTACCATACAATATAGCCAGAACATCATCATAGGATGAGCCTGTAGGAATATATAAATATTTATCCTTCGTGTTTTTTATGAAAACATTTGGCTTAAAAGCTTTTCTGTAAATATCAATCCCTTTCAGGCCTGCGATTACAAATATAACGAGAATTATATACAATATTCTCTTTATCAAAGTGTTTGAACCCATTCTATATTTTTAGAAAATATTTACCTGATTTAACCTGAAAATTATACTTTTTTTACATACAACTGGCCTGCCTCATCTCTGATAACCTTTATCTTTTCTCCTTTGTTAATATATCCTATTTCTGCCTTTGCATCAAAGATTTCACCTTCAATTTCTATCCTGCCTGAAGGCCTGAGAATTGTAAATGCCGTTCCTTCCATTCCGATCATCTCTTTCTGATGACTGTCAATACCAATAAATCCCTTACTTTTATCCTGAACATTATTTAATGCAAACCTCAATGATTTTGAAGTGAATAATTTCCTGCTCAGTATTATTGATAAGATAAATGAAATGAACAAAGAAAAAATCACCAGGAAGAAAGCTTTTAAAACTTTATCCCATGCGCCTATCCCTTCATATTCAAATACAACATTATCAACAAGGCTCATTGTAAGCCCTGCAATAACCAGTACTATACCTGATATTCCCGCTATTCCAAACCCGGGAATAACAAAAACCTCCAATGCTATAAGAACCAATCCGCAAATAAAAATAATTATTTCCCAGTTTTGGGCAAGGCCATGCAGGTATGAAGGGGCAAAAAATATCAGTGCGGCAAGCATTGCAACAGCCAGCGGAAAACCAATGCCGGGTGTCTGCATCTCAATATAAATACCTGCAACAATCAGGATTATCAATATGCCTCTTACCAAGGGATTTAATAAAAACAATACAGCTGATTCAACACCTGAGGGTTTATAACTCATTAATTTATAATCTTCTATTCCCGCCTGTTTTAAAAGATCACTAATATTCTCTGTTATTCCCTCGCAATAACCAACCTTTATAGCTTCTTCGGCAGTTAATGTCAATACCTGCCCGGAGTCACTTATACCATCAACCTTTATAAGAGGATCAACCATAGCTTCAGCAATTTTAGGATCCCTGTGCCATTTTATAATTGTATCGTTACCTGATATTAAAGTATCTTTCCCGTGAGCTTCTGCTGTAGCCCTCATTGTAGAACGCATAAATGACTGATATTTGTCAGGTACAGCTTCACCTGACTGGCTGACTACAGTGGCAGCACCTATACTGCCTCCCAGGCGCATATAAATACTGTCACATGCAATAGAGATAAGAGCACCGGCAGAAATAGCCTGGTTATCAACAAATACAAAAACAGGTATTTTGCAGTTTATTATTTTTGTCCTGATGGAATCGGCAATATTAACGGCTCCCCCATATGTATTCAAATGAATTATTATATAATCTGCTTTCATAGCAATAGCTTCGTCCATTGCTCTCTGTGTAACCCGCCACACAGGTTTCATTATATTTTCCTTTATATCAAACTTGTAGACCAGCTTTTTGCTGTTTACAGGAAATTCCTGATCAATAAACGTTGAATCTGCCCCTATAAATAACAGTATTATAAAGGGCAGGAAAATATTAACCGGAAACCTTTGTATCTTACGCATGATTTTTTTGTTATTCCTTATTTATTAAAACATACTACCTATCCTTAAGCCAAATATTCGTTTAATAACGCAAATCAAATATAATCTAATTTAATAAAACCGGGAAAATTAATATCCCTGTTTTTTATTAAGTTAACTAATTCAATGTTGAACAATAAAAACTTAAATCGAAATTAGTTTTTTTGTTACATTTGATATATAAGTTTGAAAATAATATATAGAAAAACGGTTTATGCTCAATAAATATTTTATACATGAAAATACTGGCTATTGAAATTGAGAATACGGGTGTGAAAACTGAAGATTTTAAGCACATTACCGCTGGTAAAGAACAAGCTGATAACTTTCAGGCTGATGATATTATCTCCTTACCGCGGCTTTTCCAGGCTCTTTAAAGATTAACAAAGAAACGGGATAATCTTTACTTTTTAAAAGAAACGCTTTTTTTTCTAAATTTGTATCTTCTTAAAATCCTTAACATATGGACCTAAACACATTAACATCAATATCGCCGGTTGATGGCCGGTACAGGAACAAAGTGGAAGAGCTCGCCCCGTACTTCTCAGAATATGCACTGATAAAATACAGGGTTCAGGTTGAAATTGAATATTTCATCGAACTTTGCACATTGCCTTTGCCAGCCTTAATAAATATCGACAGGAGTCATTTCCCGGTCCTGCGAAAGATATTTAAGGATTTTAGTGTTCAGAATGCACAGCGGATTAAAGAGATCGAAAAAAGTATAAATCACGATGTAAAAGCAATAGAATACTTCCTGAAAGAAAAATTTGACAAGCTGGGATTACAGGATTATAAAGAGTTTATACATTTCGGCCTGACATCACAGGATATAAACAACACGGCCGTTCCACTGTCATTGAAAGAATCGCTTGATAATGTTTATTACCCGCTTATTACCAATACAATAAATATATTAAATAATCTTTCCGAAGAGTGGAGGTCAATAGTTATATTATCAAGAACGCATGGACAACCTGCTACTCCCACACGCATGGGAAAAGAAATAAAAGTTTTTGTTGAACGGATAACTATACAGTTAAGCCAGCTAAGATCCATACCTGTTTCCGCAAAATTCGGCGGGACTGTGGGAAATTTCAATGCACATCATGTTGCTTATCCTGAAGTTGACTGGGTAACATTTGCCAATCATTTGGTAAATGATATCCTGGGGCTGTCTCGTACACAAACAACTACCCAGATTGATCATTACGATAATCTTGCCGCTATATGTGTCTGTTTGAAAAGGATCAATACGGTAATTATTGATCTTGACCGTGATATATGGACTTATATTTCAATGGAGTATTTCAAACAAAAAATAGAAGCTGGCGAAGTGGGTTCATCAACCATGCCTCACAAAGTCAATCCTATTGATTTTGAAAATTCTGAAGGTAACCTGGGGATTGCAAATGCACTTTTTGAACATCTGTCATCCAAATTGCCCGTTTCACGCCTGCAAAGAGATCTTACTGACTCAACAGTGCTGAGAAATATAGGGATTCCTGTCAGTCATACCGTGATAGCATTAAAGTCACTGAATAAAGGACTGAATAAGCTATTGCTTAATGCCGGGAAAATAAAGGAAGATCTGGATAACAACTGGAGCGTTGTTGCTGAAGCTATTCAGACAATATTAAGAAGAGAAGGATTCCCCAAACCTTATGAAACATTAAAAAAACTGACAAGGACCAATCAGAAAATCAACAGGGATAGTATCCTGACTTTTATTGACAGCCTTGATATCAGTGAAAAGGTAAGAAATGAACTTAAGGCAATTACACCGGAAAACTACACAGGCATATAGGCAAAACAAAAGTATATCACACGGCTTTTAGCCGTCAGTTTTCTTATAAATATAAATATCCGTGTCATAGGTTTTAACTAATTCATAGTTGTGATCAATAAAATCATGTAACTCCCTGAAGCAAACAGTACCCTTGTATATAATATATGAGGGTTCAGCATCGATTATTCTTTCTATCTCCGCATCAATATCAATATCCAAAGCCTTAATATGATTTGGATCCAATATCAGGGTCCTGTGTACATATTTTGCCGGACTGCCTTTTCCCAGAAGAAAATATATAACATGGTGATAGTTTCCGGTGTATATATTATCGTTTTTGTCCATCCTTGCGGCAAGATACTTTGAAATCTGTTTCGGGTAATCAGGTTTATCTATATAATCTTTCTTCTGTGTATAAATGATAACGCTTACCAGGATTATTACAATTACAGTTCCGACAGGCCTTCTTAGAAGTCTGCCGGGGAATACGGACATTTTTCTCTGCGGATCAAGGAAATTTGCAGCAAACATACTTACAGGCAGCATTAACTGAATAAAATAATGACCGAAAGATTTGCCGGGATATAAAATTGCCGACAGATCAAATATCACCCAGATTATTACAAGCAGTTTTTCAGATTTTATGTTCTCTGACTTTAATGATCTGTCAAACATGCAATAATAAAAGAAAAATATAACAGGCAGAAATCTTAGGTGAAAATCCAGAATATAAATTATTGTTCCCATCAAATCCCTTTGTACGGGGTAATTTCCGGTTACTTTAAATGCGTGGAAAAAGAAATCATCGTAATGTCCAATCAGGTAATAGTACAAATTAACTATGCCAAACGGAATAATAAAACTTACTGCAAGGACACCCGTATTAAGGATTGACTTGAAATTAAGGAATTTGCCTTTCCTGAAATTTACAATAGTAATGAACAACATAAATGCAAGCAAATCAAAAAGAACCACATATTTGATAATAAATCCGCATCCAAGGAGTATCCCTGCAATGATGAAATTTGAAACATTATTCTTTTTAAGAATTAAAAACAAGCCGCCGGCAGTAAATAAATTGAAATAAGTTTCGGTATTAACGGAAATACCGTAAAATGTAAATACTGACAACATAAAGATATAGAACACTCCTGCCGTCACAGCAACCTTCCTGCTAAACCCGCTGTTCAGCTTGATCCTGAAAATCAGGTATGAAGTAAAAGCAACAACCAGCGAAGTAAATAACCGCACCATGAAAACAGAATTCCCGGATAACAACCTTATCAATGCCATAATAAGAAATATGCCAACTGGTTTTACATCAACTGTATCCACATAAAGTATCTTGCCATGAAGCATCTCCTGCGCTACCACAAGATAGGTTGATTCGTCATGATTTATTACACTCGGGAAAAAGGACAGAAAACGTATTAAGACAGATGTCAGACAAAAGAAAATTAATACCTGATAGTTTTTGTTCAGTTTCAACTTTTCAAATTTTTACTATTGCGGCAATAGAATAAATAGCATCTGTAATTATAATAAGATTCGGGTAAAAAATTAAATTTTACTAAAAAAAATTACATAATCAAATGCTTTTGATAATAAATAAAGTTAAAACAAGTTTATATAAAATTATAGATTTTCCGCCTATATGCAATTATTTCTATATTTGCAATAATTTATTATACACAAAAAGCGATGCCTCCAAAAATTTCTGTAATAATTCCTGTTTATAATGAAGCCGGAAACATTGAAGAACTCTTCGGGCAGATTACACAGACAATGGAAAAAAATGAATATACGTATGAGGTGGTTTTTGTTAACGATG
Source organism: uncultured Bacteroidales bacterium (assembly GCA_964495025.1). Taxonomy (GTDB): domain Bacteria; phylum Bacteroidota; class Bacteroidia; order Bacteroidales; family UBA10428. The sequence continues at coordinate 11,517 of CAZBUF010000346.1, forward strand.
GCAGTACTGATGACACCTGGAAAATAATCAAAGAGCTGAGTAAGAATAATAGTGTACTCGCCGGGATTGATCTGTCCGGTAATTTTGGCCAGAGCTCTGCCCTGTCAGCAGGTATAGATCATGCAAGTGGTGAATTTATTATTACTATGGACGGTGATATGCAGAACGATCCGAACGATATACCTGCAATGATCGAAGAAATGATCAAGAACGACTGGGACGTAATTGCCGGTATAAGAACTAACCGGAAAGATGGTTTTATTCTGCGAAGGATTCCGAGCCTTCTTGCAAATTTTTTGATCAGAACATCAACAGGCGTCAAGTTTAAAGATTATGGCTGTACTCTTAAAGCTTTTAAAAAGGATATAGCAAAGGATCTGGAATTATATGGTGAGCTTCACAGGTTTATTCCTGTGCTGGCACATTTGCAGGGAGCAAGAATTACTCAGATGAATGTAAACCACCGGGCACGTATACATGGCAAGTCGAAGTACGGCATTAGCCGCACATTCAGGGTTCTGAGCGACCTCCTGCTGATGTTGTTCTTCAAAAAGTATCTTCAAAAGCCCATGCATTTGTTTGGCTCAGTCGGTATATTCATTTTTTTCGTCGGTGCTTTAATTAATATGTATCTGGTGATTCTGAAGATACTGGGGCAGGATATATGGGGTAAACCTTTGCTTCTGCTGGGTATTATGCTCACTTTAGGAGGAATTCAGCTGATAACAATAGGTATCCTTGCAGAAATACTTATGAGAACATATTATGAATCGCAGAATAAGAAACCTTATAAAATAAAAAATATTTTGCGATGAAGGACTTTATTAAAATACTGAAAAGATATATCCCTCCCTATAAAATAGATTTATCGCTGAACATCCTTTTTAATTTTCTCGGGGCCCTTTTCGGGATATTCTCATTCATTACAATGATACCGGTACTCAAGTTATTATTCGGACTTGAGCAGAAAGCATATGGCTTCAAAGAAATACATTTATCATTAATGAGCGTTAAGGAAATCGGAGAGGCATTGCAGCACAATTTGTACAGTCTGATTACAAAGATATCCGAAACACAGAGTGCTACAATGGCTTTGATCTATATAGGGCTTTTCCTGGTTTTTATGGTGTTCCTGAAAACCGGATTTACATATATGGCCAGTTTCTTTATGGTCTATATCAGAAATGGCGCCGTACGTGACATCAGGAACCAGATCTACAGAAAAGCCGTTTCATTGCCCCTGTCATTTTTTACCGAGGAAAAGAAGGGAGATATTATTGCCAGGATGACGGGAGATATCCAGGAGATTGAAGCCTCAATTATGAACTCACTTGAAATGCTGTTTAAGAATCCGGTAATAATTCTGGTCTCTGTGATCACTATGATATTTATGAGCTGGCAATTAACGCTTTTTGTGTTCATTCTGTTTCCTGTTGCCGCTTTTATAATCGGCAGAATAGGCAAAAGCCTGAAAAAAACATCTATGGCCGGGCAGAATAAAATGGGCGAGATCCTGTCAATAATAGAAGAGACTCTTTCGGGATTAAGAATAATCAAGGCATTTAATGCCGAGAAAAAGATGGATGCACGATTTACATATGAAAATGAGGAATATAAAGGAATCATGAACAGGCTTATGAAAAGGAGGTTTCTTGCTCACCCTATAAGTGAGTTTCTTGGAACAATCTTAATAGTAATCCTTATGTGGTACGGTGGCAATCTGATCCTGAATTCAAGAAGTAAGCTTCCGCCTGAAAATTTTTTAGTTTATCTGGTTGTCTTTTATAATATTATCAATCCCGCCAAAGCATTCTCACAGGCATTATACAGCATTCAGAAAGGACTGGCCTCAATGGACAGGGTCGATAAAATATTACAGGCAACCTCAAATATTATTGAAATAAAAAATCCAAAAGAGATAAAATCTTTTACCGGGTTAATTGAATACAGAAATATATCTTTCAAATATGAAAAAGTAAATGTATTAACTGACATCGAACTAAAGATTAATAAAGGAAAAACAATAGCCCTTGTAGGCCAGTCAGGTTCAGGGAAATCAACTCTTGTGGATCTGCTTCCCCGGTTTTATGATGTTACGAAAGGTGAAATATTGATTGACGGTATTAATATACGCGAGCTGAAAATAACCAGTCTCAGGAATTTAATGGGTATTGTCAGCCAGGAGGCTATTCTTTTTAATGACAGTTTTTATAATAATATTGCCTTTGGTATGGAAAATGTGAATGAGGAAGATGTTATCAGGGCTGCTAAAATAGCCAATGCTCATGAATTTATTGTAAGTACCGAAAACGGATATCAGACAAATATCGGGGACATGGGCAGCAAACTCTCAGGTGGCCAGCGGCAAAGGATCAGTATCGCCCGTGCTGTTTTAAAAAATCCCCCGATCCTTATCCTTGATGAAGCGACATCTGCCCTGGATACAGAATCTGAAAGGCTCGTGCAGGATGCATTAACAAAATTGATGGAAAACAGAACATCTGTTGTTATTGCCCACAGACTTTCAACTATTATTCATGCCGATGAAATTTATGTGATAAGCGACGGACTGATAGTCGAGCATGGTAACCATAAACAGCTTCTTGACGCCAATGGAGAATATAAAAAATTCTATGAACTACAAAATTTTTCATGATATTTGCCCCTCCATGATAATCATAATAATTACTAATGAACTTTAACAGGTTTCTGAAAAATTTCCTGGTCCCGAAAATCAGGTTCGGGATAACATCAACGATCGCTACAGCTATAGATCATATAATATATTTAATTCTAATTAAGTATCTGGTTGAATCCAAAGCTCATTTTATTTCATATGCCATTGGAATGATAACGAACTTTATCCTTCAGAAACGTTTTGTGTTCATGCTGAAAAGGAAAGTACATACTGTTTTCATTTTATCACTATCTTTCTCGGTTGTTGGATTATTTGCAGGTACATTTTTTATTCATAGCTTTGCTAAAATTGATTTTTTCGGTAATCATAAATACTACAATAAGCTGTTGGTTACTGTAATTATTTTTATTTACAACTTTTACACTAAGAGATTTGCTTTTGAAAAAGAATACACTAAGCTATAAAACAGGCCTGTCATTAATTCATGGATTTAAATACCTTTCAAACATCGTTGGACAGGAATCTTTTTTAGTAATTACATGTTTCATACTGCTTATTATATCCTTCTTTATTAACCTTGGCACACAGCCATTATATCTCGAAGAACCCCGAAGAGCAATTATTGCTCTGGAGATGTTATTTAAGAATAACCTGATAGTGCCTACTGAATTAGGTGAATTTTACTATAACAAACCGCCTCTCTGGAACTGGATGATAATCCTGTCATTTAAGATATTTGGCAATTACTCTGAATTTGCAGTCAGGTTTTTCTCTGTTCTGTCTTTGTTATTTATGGGATTAATGCTTTTTCTTGCCGGGAAAAAATTTGTGTCTGCAAGGTTCGGAATTTATTCCTCGCTATTATTGCTTATATCCTTTGATTTATATTTTTATTATTCAAACCTTGGAGAAATAGACCTGTTTTACTCATTAATTACTTTTTCCAGTTTTCTGGTGCTCTTTATATTCTATGAGAATAAAAGATTCCTGCTTCTTTTTCTAAGTTTTTATTTCCTTTGCGCTTTGGGATTCTTAACCAAGGGGCTTCCGACAATTGCATTTGCGGGTATTTCTTTATTTGCATTTTTTATCTATTACCGCGAATTCCGGCGTTTGTTTTCGTGGCAACATTTGGCAGGTATCATAATATTTACAGGAATTACAGGTGGTTATTTCTTTTTATATTCCAGGCACAATGATGTTAAGCTTTATTTGAGTGAACTGTTTTTACAGGCAAGCGGGAGAACCACAGGGGCAGCAACTGACAGGGGATATATAGAACATTTTTTATTGTTTCCCTTAGAGACATTAAAAAGTATATTGCCGGGAACAATTTTAATAGTATATATGTTCCGTAAAAAATTCAGGGCGACAGTCAGGGAGAATAAATTTATTGAGACCTGCATGTTGTTGTTCTCAGCTAACATCCTTTTATACTGGCTATCGCCGGGCACAAGACAAAGATATATCTACATGCTCCTGCCGCTGATCATCTCGGTTATAACCTATTTCTGGCTCAAATACAGGAAGAAAAATAAATTCGTGGATCTGTTTGTAGACTATAGCATGGGATTATCTATTGCATTTCTGATCATATTCACTTTCAGTCTTCCCATATTACCTGTGTTTAACAATCTGGAGCATATGCTTCTTTTATCAGTTATTTTATTGCTGATCTTAGGCAGGCTCTTATACGGATTTTTAAGGAATGAGAAATTACGATTAATCTCATTTATTTTAGGAGTGATAATCCTCAGATTTATTTATAATTTTACAGTGATCCCCATCCGGGCAAACAGCAGTGACGCACAGACATATAAGGATAATGCGCTGCATATAAACGAATTAACAGCCGGCCACCCCCTTTTTATTTATAAGAATACTATATGCCCCAAAAATTATGTTTATTATCTTGAAAGGGAAAGACAACAAGTACTTGAAAGAAAAAATGTTCTGTCAGAAAACGAATATTATATAACAGATACAATATACAAGGTTGACAAATCTCATAAAATAATTTACAATTTTGAGAATGGCAGGGGCAGCTTATTAAATCTTGTAAAAATAAACGACGATTAAGGTATCTGTGGTTTTCAGCGTTTATAAAAGTCAGTGTAATATACCTGTTGAAGCGCTTTGCCCTGCTTAAGACAGGTTTCATTTAGCGTCCCCTCTTTGATAATGACTTTTCTGTTGTTATTA
>CAZBUF010000347.1:0-2474 GCA_964495025.1 uncultured Bacteroidales bacterium
CTACCAAAGTATTTCGCAAAATCTGAACCTCCGCGGATCGATAGATTTACCCTGTGGTCCATGGCATAATCTTTCAGAATCACTTCTTCCCAATCAACATTCGGGTAAATATAACTTTCTTCAGTTGTGGCCGGATTCCGGTATTTTTCTGCAATCTCCATCGGGAGATAATCATCCCAGGAAGTTGGCGTTTTCATAACTTCCCGCATGATGGCTTCATTCCCGATTAAAGCGGCATCATAGGAATCAAGCTTTTTAGGCAGTTTAGAGTACATTTTAACGGTGGAGTTGAACGAGAGACTTAGTTGCGCTTTTCCACTCTGTCCCCTTTTTGTTGTTAAAAGAATCACACCGTCGGCACCTTTAACCCCAAATACAGCCGTTGCTGAAGCATCTTTAAGTACCGAAATCTTATCGATTTCATTAAGATCAATATCATTCATGCTCCTTTCAACTCCATCAACCAGTATCAAAGGCTGACCTCCTCCATTCCAGGAACTCTGACCACGGATGTAGATCCTAAGATCGGATTCGCCGGGTTGATTGTTACCTATAATGGTTGTAACCCCTGGTAAACGTCCCTGCAGCGCTTCACCCACATTGGTAACACCCCCTGCTTTCATCAGGGATTCTCCATCTGTCTGGGTTATGGCCCCAACAACACTTTCTTTCTTCTTCATCCCATAACCTATAACGACAACTTCATCCAAAGCAAGTAAATCTTCCGATAAAACTATGTTTATGATTGTTCTTTCTCCGACGGTAGCCTCCCGGGTTATGTAGCCAACGGAAGAAAAATCCAGCACGGCATCAGAAGATTTAACAGATATGGTGTACTCACCGTTAGAATTTGTTATAGTACCGTTCATGGTACCTCTTTCAATAATATTTACACCAGGTAATGTTTTTCCATCCGGGCCTGAAACAACTCCGGTAATCGTCAAGGAGCCCTGAGCCCTGATTGAGTCTGGCAGAACCAAACCTAATCCAAACATCAATACAAGAAGTATTAATTTCAGATAATAATTGCGTGTATTACTTAATCTGTTACTTTTCATAAAGGTTATATATTGAGTTGTATTTTTTCATACATATTGCCAGTCCCCATTTTAAATACCAGGCATAAGGCTTATAAGAGCTGATAGTTACAGCAATATTTTTTAATATTAATAAATAAAAATATGAAAAGCAAAGAATTTTTCTGTAATAATATATTAAAAAATGTGCCTGGCATTTTTATTTTGAAATTAAAATTTCACTTTGCAGTTATTAATAAACCTGCGGGAATTGCCCTTTTTGATTATTATTCAGGTATTACATTTACAATTATTCGTTTATATCCGGATAATGGTGGTGTTCCCTTATCTGTAACTTTCAGAATAAAATGAGCAGTTTCGTTTTTTTCAACCTCAGGAGCTATCACGTAAGCCCCATGCGCATTCTCTGCTCCGCTAATATTTATTAATTTTTTATATGTACCAGCCTCCGGATAGTGAAACCACAGGTAACTGAGATTATCTCCATCAGGATCGGTAGAGCCACTGGCATCCAAACCAAAACCCTCTCCTGATTTTACAGTTATTTGTTCGGAATGCCCTAATACAGGAACTGGTGGATGATTGGCTTCCTCGTATGATTTTATACACCAATCCATTCGGGCGGCAAAATCATTTTGAAAGTCATCCCGCCAACGCCACAAAGTCACTTTGTTATCGGTAAAGGAAGCAGTGTCCTTTCGAACCGCTCGTCCATATTCATTATAAATATATGGTATATAAGTATCAATTGTGTTTGTCCATATTTTCCTTGTCTCAGGTTCAAATGGAACACCCGATCCTCCTTTCTTAAGCGTAGCAAAATCTGGCTTATACAGTTCGTAACGACCACCCCAACCTCCCCAGTCAGGATGTTCTGCATCATTTAGTCCGTTGGGTATTAATGATAACCACGATGGCGTATCCCCCTCCATTCCGTATGCTACATCAGGATATGCAGCGCCTAGAGGACCGTGGCCTTGCTGAAAGTTTTGTACTATCCAATTGTTGCTGATTTCATCATTGTTTATACCTCTCACAATACTATTAATTGCATTCCATGTTGAGCTTAGGTAATCATCACCCGGACTAACAATGTAAAACAAGTCAGGAAAATTTTTTCTAATCCATACACCGCTGTCGTCCTGGTCGGATATTGCATAAACTCTGAGTTTTGTAATTAATTTTTTAGCTTCCGTCTCTGTTTTTGTATTTTTAATTTTATAAAGTGCCTGTGCCAAGGTATTCGCGCCTCCCCAAACGCATATCCATAAAGGACGCTCGTCTTTTTTTTCAAGCACTTTTATAATCCAGTCAGAACCTTGCGAATCTTTCCCCTCGCCGATTCCCTGCATTCCATATTCTGCTATGCCCTGTTTTACATTAATTAAAAGCGCTTCCTCATCAGGAAAACCGGCTTCATGCTTGATAAGATTAGGT
>CAZBUF010000348.1:0-1651 GCA_964495025.1 uncultured Bacteroidales bacterium
CAAGAGTCATAGTATAAGCGGAGGAGTTACAAAATATCATTTATATAAACATATTACCGGCTATATTTCCACCAATCTTTAAGAATATCCGCACATACAGAGATGATATTACCCCTATAATTTACTGATAAACAATTATTTAAAATAAAGTTTTCTGTTTTTTTGATCATTTGGCACGGTATTTGGATTTGACAGTACAGATGATCTTAAAATTTAGAAATCATGAAAAAACTTATGCTAATAACAGCAATAATACCACTGCTTTTCGCAGCCTGTGAAAAAGAGCCATATGCAGATTTTTATGCATCGCGAACACTTGTTGAAACAGATGAGATTGTTCATTTCACAAATACATCTTATAACGCTGATTACTATGAATGGGACTTTGGCGACGGTACATTCTCGGTCGTCAACAATCCAAGTCATCATTATACTGACGCAGGGACATACACAGTAACGCTTTCTGCATTTAAAGGGGCAAGGATGGTCGACAGGGCCTATATAACAGTAGAAGTGCTTTTCCCGACGATCCTTGAAATTACTGTCCTTGAATATTATGATGAGTATCCGGTTCCCGATGCCAGCGTGATATTATACGGAAGCCTTTACAACTGGGAATATGAGATCAATTACATTTCCGAAGGATTTACCGATCTAAACGGTGTGGTATCATTTACCGGAGTAAGTCCTGTTTCATACTGGATCGACGTATGGCAGGAGAATCATAATAATTATCTGCTTGCCGAAGATAGCGAGGACTGGATAAAAACATTGCCCCTGATACGAAATAATATAAACACATTTATTGCATATGTTGATTATTTTGAAAGTAATACAAAAAGTACCTCGGGGAAACGTGATAAAAAATCAGCTAACTACAACTATAAAACGGCAGAACAGGAAAGAACACTAAAGGATAAGCCATTACAAGGTTCGTCGGCTATTAAGTAGTGTGTTTGCAGTGATTATTCAGTACGTCGCGGAGCCGGTTGGAATTTTCAGCCGGCTTTTTTTTATTTGATATTTGTATTTTGTTATTTGGTGTACAAGATGAAATATGTTTCATTCAGAAAAGCAAATAAAATATTTGATTTGATAGATTATAAATTTATATATTTGCATTCCGGATTAATAATTGATATCATTAATCCGGCCAATGCCGAAGTGGCGAAATTGGTAGACGCGCATGTTTCAGGGACATGTGTCTGCAAAGGCTTGAGGGTTCGAGTCCCTCCTTCGGCACATAAAACCGGCATGCCCAGGTGGCGGAAATTGGTAGACGCGCATGGTTGAGGGCCATGTGTTCCTAGCGGGACGTGCAGGTTCAATTCCTGTCCTGGGCACTTTATAAAATAAGCCTCCTGTAAGTAAATAAGTTATTTGTAATTGAGTACCCGAAAACTACCACTGAAAGAAATACTGAATAAATTAATGTTGGTTGAGCAACATTATAAGGATATTTACATTATTAAGGGCCAGATATTGGATAAATAATATCAAAATATAACATAAAAAAGATAAATATTATTAGAAAATGTGTATATATTTCTATAAATTTGTGTACACATTTAAAGTAAATAATATATGTATAAAAGAACTAATATTGAGTTGGACACGAATCTGGTTAAGAAGGCACTGAACCTGACAGGAA
>CAZBUF010000349.1:0-5230 GCA_964495025.1 uncultured Bacteroidales bacterium
ACCACAGATCATATTTCAATGGCAGGGCCATGGCTGAGATACAGGGGCCACCTTGACAATATATCTGATAACCTTTTGATCGGGGCAGTAAATTATTTCAATGACAGCACAAACCGTGTGAAAAACCAGTTAACAGGTGAATATGATGAATTGCCGAAAACCCAGAGATTTTACAAAGAGAAACAAATAGGCACAATAATAATCGGGGACGAGAACTACGGTGAAGGATCGTCACGTGAGCACGCTGCCATGGAACCACGGCATATGGGCGTTATGGCAGTACTTGTTCGTTCATTTGCACGGATACATGAAACAAACCTGAAAAAACAGGGTATGCTGGCGCTGACCTTTGCAGATAAGAACGATTATGATAAAATAAAGGAAGATGATGCCATAAACATTACAGGCCTCAAAGAATTTGCACCGGGCAGGCAGCTTAAAATCATACTTGTACATGCGGATGGTACTGAAGATGCTATTTTTGCCGGCCACTCCTATAATGAAAGCCAGATCGAATGGTTCAGGGCAGGCTCGGCATTAAACCTTATAAAACAAGATAAAAAATAAATAAACTATATTCAGGCCCCGGGCATCATGGCATATTTTACTTAATTTAACCTTTTGCCAGCTTATTTATAAGGGTCTTCACTAATCTGAAAAACATAAAGCACTATGATGAAAAGAACATATTTCAATAAAATTCTGGTTATTCTCGCTCTGATAACAACAGTAATTAGTTGTTCAAAGAATGATGAAGATAATCCATATGCTGACGGACCTGCAATTGAATGGGTATCAGGAGGGACATTTATAACTTATAATTATTCCGGCGGTGTGCTTTCAGGCGTTAACCTGTACATGAAATTCAATGTTATTGATAAATCCGGTAACGTTCAGATTTTAGTTAAAAATAAGGATATTAACGGCGATATAATTGATACGAAAACACTGGTAGAAAATGTTGAATATGGCGCGCAGTATAGAATTACGGCCTCATGCAGCCTGGGTGACAAATCATCAAGATGCAGTATTATTTTTGATTCTCCAACAGCAGAACAGCCGGCTTCGATAAGTATCACAGATTACTCATTAAATATTAATAACGTCAGTATTAGTATAAAAACCAGCAGCTAAATAAATTAAATTTCAAATTTGTGCCTGTTGTTTTGATATTGGAATTTGTGATTTGTATATTATTTATTATTTGGAATTTGTATTTTGTTATTTTGTGTCCGTGGCAATATCAAATTGGCTTAAACAGAATATATTATTCCCAATGAAAAACAAACATCTTATAGTAATCCTCGGTCCTACCGGTGTAGGTAAAACCAGTGCCGGTATTGAATTAGCAAAGAAGTTAAATACGGAAATTATATCCAGTGATTCCCGGCAGATATATAAGGAGTTAAGTATCGGCACTGCTGTTCCCTCTCATAAAGAACTTGCTGAAGTAAAGCATCATTTTATTCAATGTAAATCAGCTTATGACTATTATAATGCCAGTATGTTTGAATTTGAGGTACTGGAACTGTTGGACAGGCTGTTCGGAAAATACGATCATGTATTGATGGTTGGTGGTTCAGGCTTATATATAAATGCAGTATGTGATGGTATAGATTATCTGCCTTCTGTTGATCCTGAACTGAGAAAGGAATTAATCGGGAAATTTGAGAATGAAGGTATTGAAGGCCTGAGAAAACAATTAAAACTCCTGGATCCCGTATACTATGCAACTGTTGACCTGAGGAATCATAAAAGAATACTCAAGGCAATTGAAGTAAGCCTGTTAACCGGAAAGCCCTATTCGTCATTTTTAAAACACAGGAAAAAGGAGCGGCCGTTTAATGTTGTGAAAATAGGACTATCAATGGACAGGGATGAACTATACAAAAACATTAATGAGAGAGTTGACAGAATGATGGACAATGGGTTGCCCGATGAAGCCCGGAAGTATTATAAAGACAAGCATCTTAATTCACTAAACACAGTAGGTTATAAAGAGTTGTTCGATCATTTTGAAAATAAAACAACTCTTGATAAGGCCATTGAACTGATAAAAAGAAATTCCAGGAACTATGCCCGTAAACAACTCACCTGGTTTAGAAAAGATAAGGATATAAAGTGGTTTGATCCCGGGTATATTGACCGGATTATTGAGTTTATTACTATCAAAATATAATATCTGTAAAAGGCTTAATTCTTGCCTGACAATTTTGTATTTATTTTTTTTTTTTTTGTTTAATTGCAATAATATATGCGCAAAGAAGACAAATAACACCCGAAAAAACCAGTACTGAAAATATTAGATTAACAAAGCTGATAACTCGCCAAATATATCAGCAGGTTAATCAATAATTTTTTCATGATACCTTATTTCTGCTTAACATTGCTTAATGATTTAAGGCTATTTCGGGCAAACCTTATAATTAATTTTTTGATAGTAGCCATATAGCTATATCATTTACGCAAAAAAACTACTACCTGACGTTATTTTATTAATTCATAAACATTGTGTTAATATGCTGAGACTGACTTACATGCGATTAATCATACTATCATTTGTTCTGAGCTTAAATATCCCAGGCGGATATTCTCAATTATATATAAATGAAATATTAGCTTCCAATGTTACTATAAACCCTGATCCAACATATAGAAATTATGGTGCCTGGATTGAGATTTACAATGCCGGAAGCAGTGGGGTTGACCTAATAAATTACACAATTAGTGATGATATTAATGATCTGGAAAAGTACAGGTTCGATTATTCAACTTATGTTGGGGGACATAGTTATATATTAATATGGGCTGATAAAGAAGATCATCGTAATCATACAAATTTCTCTCTTGACCCTGATGGCGAATGGGTCGGTTTAATCAGTCCGGGAGGGGCCATAGTAGATTCCATAACATATGAACAACAAATACCTGACATTTCATATGGCAGGCAACCTGACGGCGGCAGTACATGGGTTTATTTTCCGGAGCCTACACCGGAAAGCTATAACAATTCAGGCGGCATAGCCGATCTTATACAGGCCCCTGAGGCGAGTTTTTCAGTAAGCTCAGGATTTTATACTTCAAATCAGACAGTTGTGATCTCAACTTCATCGCCAACCGCTGCTATTCATTATACAACTGACGGTTCTATACCTACTGATAATTCTCCAGTGTACAGCTCCCCGGTTCAAATATCATCAACTACAGTTTTAAAGGCAAGATGCTATGAAAATGGACTTTTACCGGGAGATATCGAAGTAAGCACTTATTTCATTAATGAATCTTTTGATATTCCTGTAGTTTCGTTATCTACTGATCCTTATTATTTCTTTAACTGGTCATGGGGTATATATGTAGTGGGCGAGAATGGAATTCCGGGTTGCGGCCATGAGGAACCCGCAAACTATTTCCAGGATTGGGAAAGGCCAATAAATTTTGAATATTTTGAAACAGATGGAGACCGCAAAGTAAATAAAATGGTTGGGACAAAGATTATAGGTGCATGTTCCCGAAACTGGAGATCAAAATCACTTACGCTCATTTCAAGGGAAAAATACGGAGATAGTGGAATTGACTATAGGTTCTTCTCGGATAAAGATAATAATTCCTTCAAATCATTAAACCTTAGAAATTCTGGTAACGACTTCTTTGAAACAATGCTTCGTGACGGATTTATGCAAAACCTGCTTATCGGCAGAATGGACATTGATTACCAGAGCTATCAACCTACGGTAGTTTTCCTTAACGGCGAATACCGGGGTATTCTTAACCTTCGCGAGAAGATGAACGAACATTATGTGGAAACAAATTACGGCATAAACTCAGATGATGTCAGTGTTCTTGAGAATAATGTCGCAGTTGTCCATGGAACTGCCGACCATTATTATAACTTATTAGACTATATCAATTCTCATGACCTCAGCATTCAAGCTAATTTCGATTATGTAATTACACAAATGGACGTCAACGAATATCTGAACTACTATATTTCCAATACTTTTTTTGATAACGAGGATTGGCCTCATAATAATATAAGATACTGGAGAGAAAACAACTCAACAAGCAGGTGGAGATGGATGCTTTTTGATACTGATTACGGTTTTGGCCTGTTTAATGACTATGATGGGCAGAACCTGAAAGATCTTTCAAGCACTTCCTGGGCGCGTGATGTTATCAGGGGTTTAATGGAAAACCAGAATTTTGAGAATGAGTTTATCCAACGGTTTGCTGCGCATCTTAACACAACGTTTGAACCTTACCGTGTAATTGGAATTCTCGACAGTATTGCTTCCATTATTGACAGTAAGATGCCAGGGCATATTAATAAATGGGGTTACCCTTCTAATTATGATCCCACCTGGTTAGGATATATTGAAAATATACGAAATTATGCACATAACAGGGTACCAGATATGACAAGCCAGATTATTGATTATTTCGGGATTTCCGGCACCTATAATCTCGAAACCTCCGTTTCCGTAACGAATTCAGGAATAATTAAACTATATAAGGTTGATATCACAAATGCACCGGAAGGAGAATATTTTGATAATATCCCAATCAGGCTGGAAGCTGTGCCCAAAGCAGGGTATAGCTTTGTGAACTGGACAGGCGACATAAATGACAGTTCAAATCCCATTTCATTGACATTTTCATCGGATGTTTTCATACAGGCAAATTTTGTAGAAGCTGCCATAATTGACACTTTTAATAATATTCTTATCAATGAGTTTGCGGCAAATGACACATGGGTCACCGATAATCATGGTGAGCAGGAAGACTGGATTGAAGTCTATAATGCCAATGATTTTGCAGTAGATATAGGCGGATTATTTATAAGCGATGTGATCAATTCTCCGTTGAAATGTCAGATTTCAAAGAATTCTCCCGGACTGACAACAATTCCTTCGCATGGTCATCTTGTTTTATGGGCCGATAATGACCCTGACCAGGGAGCATTACATCTGAATTTTAAACTTAGCAAGAATGGCGAAGAATTGTGCCTGGTAAAAAGAACAGAAGGGATAAACGATTATCTTGACTCAATTTACTTTGGTGAACAGTATGTAAATACAACCTATGGAAGATATCCTGACGGCTCTGATAACTGGAGCTATTTAGTACCAACGCCCGGAAGTACAAATATTACTTCTTCAGTTACTGTTACAGGGATTGTAATAAATGAATTTTCTGCAGATAATGATAATATAATCGTCGATGAGAATGGAGA
>CAZBUF010000350.1:0-2169 GCA_964495025.1 uncultured Bacteroidales bacterium
CATTTTATCTCCGGACGAAGCCCTGTTGTTACCAAATTAACTGGTTTATTTCCATAAACCCGACTCCAACCGATAACATCAGTGAATACGCTGGCTTCATATTCTTCAAATCCCTGAGCAAGAAACAAAAGTATTTTTTTAGTCATATTTTACTGTTTATCTGTCAATTAATTCCTGAATCTCACTAAAATGCAAATCAATATGTCCGAGGTAACCCTCAATCATTTGTTGCAGTGTAACGGTAATATCCTCAAAACTTTGCCATGAATTATTTAGTTTTGACTGGTCAACAGATTTGATTACCTGGATCATGTGCAGGTTATAATACTTCCATAGTTGTATTATTATATTCCAATCGGCATTTTGATAATCCTGCAAAGCTATCCATAAATCATTATCCTGCTGATAATCTGGAAAATTCAAACGCTCATTGTATTGTAACCGAATCATTCGTTGATGATTGTTCGCTGCCGAATCTATTAAATGGCCAAGAATCTGTTTTATAGTTCTGTTCTGTTGATTACGCCTGTTTGTAATTGTATCAACTGATAAATCAGTTAATTTTTGTTCCCATAGGTCAATATACCTAAGAATTCCGCTTGTTATATTTGAAAAATCCATAATCAAATCTTTTAAATTTATCTATTTGTTACTGTTTTTATTTTTCTGAAAGTTAATCCACCAAAATCAATAATGTCATAGTTTTCATCTTCTAAAAATCTTACCGTAAAACCAAAACCCACTCCCAGTCCACTGGTAACAGCATATTCATCGGAGAGTACATTTAAAGGGAAAGGATATTCGCCATCAAAAGCAATTAACTTCAGCATTAAAATCCTATCGTCGGCTATCGCCAATTCTGCCCCCTTAAATTTTGTATCACCCATTATCAGCTGATAACCATAGTGTTCATATTTGCCAAGTTTTTTAGCCATTGATGATATGTTGAAGGTATTCAGTTTATAACCTAACCTGGTTTCGCTGTTCCCGTTTTTATGAAACAGAATATGAAAATCCTCATAATCCATGAAACAATAGCGTTCCTTATCTATTACAGACAGGGAATCCTGCCCGGCTTTTTCACAAGGGACAAATTCATTTTCAGTAATTGCTTTTAAAATATATTGCTTGCCGTCTCTGTAAATTACCAGATTGTTATCTTCCAAAGAAACTGTTAGATATGAAAACCCTTGAGAATAATCCCCTGCATGTTTCTTTAGAACTTCAACCGGCAGGCTAACAGGTTCAATCCCGGAATGAATT
Source organism: uncultured Bacteroidales bacterium (assembly GCA_964495025.1). GTDB lineage: Bacteria > Bacteroidota > Bacteroidia > Bacteroidales > UBA10428. Next base: position 1,264 of record CAZBUF010000350.1, read on the forward strand.
TCTTTCAATACAGGAGGTGGAATAATATCGGGAACACTCAATCCAAATTTTTGAATGAAATTAAAGGAGAAGTCTCTTTTCAGCGATTCGCCTTCTGCTGAATTAATTAATATTAAGGCTGCAGCATTTTTTTCGGGGATCATGCAAATTTCAGCATGACCGGTTACTGCATCGCCAGCATGGGTGACTGCAAAAACCGAATCATTTTTAAACATAAACCATCCCAGTCCTTTTTTATTGGACTCTATTAAAACATTACCGGTTTGAAGCGCAAACATCTCCTGAACTGACGATGTACGAATCACTAGCGAATTTATGCCATTATAAGCCCGCATCAGCCCTCTCCCGTATTTAATAAAATCATTGATAGTAGTGTAAATGCCACCTGATGCAATATCCCTCAATCCATAGTCATGCATGCTTTCTCCACCGGAAAATACTTTGGTTCTACCCGCTAACGAATCCATAAAAAAGCCCGAATTACTCATTCCAAGTGGCATAAGAATATTTTTGTGAATATACTCCACATACTCCTGCCCACTGACCTGTTTTATAAGATGTCCCAAAATGTTATAGCCAGAATTGGAATATGATTCAACCAAACCCGGAGGATACAATAAATAGGATTCATTGATAAATTCCAATACATCCGTGTACTTTCCGGAACCGAGGTCATTGTTTTTCAATACGTCTGTCTGAATTCCTGAAGAATGGGTTATTACAGATTTAATGGTCACATCCTCGAGATTTTCACCTCTGGTTAAAGGATTAAACTGTGGCAGGTATTTATTAAGGGGTTCGGTTATATCGAGTAATCTCTTTTCCTGAAGTTGCATGATTGCCAAAGCTGTGAATGTTTTTGTTGCTGATGCTATGTTTACAACAGTATTTTCAGACATAGGTATT
>CAZBUF010000351.1:0-10505 GCA_964495025.1 uncultured Bacteroidales bacterium
ACTAAGTATTGAGGGTAAGGATACCACGCGTGTTGAAGATTTCAGCAAAGTTAAAAATGAAGAGGTTTATCTGCCTGGAGGAACTGAGTGGATTGATTTCTGGACTGCAGAAAAGTAGAAGGGCGGAGAGACAATCAATAACGAAACCCCCATTGACATCATTCCATTGTATGTAAAAGCAGGTTCAATACTCCCTATTGGTCCTAAAGTGCAATATGCTACTGAAAAAAGTTGGGATAATCTTGAGATACGCGTGTATGCAGGCGCGGATGGCGAGTTCACTTTGTATGAAGATGAAAATGACAATTATAATTATGAAAAAGGACTCTATACAACCATCGATTTCCACTGGGATAACTTAAAACAGCAACTTACGATAAGTGCCCGCAAGGGAACATTCCCCGGCATGATCGAAAATCGTGTATTTCACATTGTGCTTGTGAAAAACGGCCACGGGACAGGAGTAGAAGTGACAGAAAAGCCCGATAAGACAACAAATTATCAGGGTAAGAAAAAAGTTATCCGGCTTTGACCGGCCTGCCTGGGACAGGTTACCGGCAGGTAAAAGTATAATGCAGTACGTTTGCTTTCAGTTGAAGCAGGCTTTACTATATATCTATCCGGTAATCAATCTTTACCTCATCAGCTGAAAATCCTCCCCTTATTCCCCAGTTAATGAGCGGCTGTTCATTTAGTACTATCAGAATTGAGTTCCTGTCAATATCCAGGTCGTCTGACAAAGTCGATACTATATGATCATAAAGCCGCTTTTTGGTATGATTTGTCCTGCCGGTAAACATACATATCTCAATAATTATTCTGTACGGGGGCTTCATTGAAAAAAATTCCGGATCGTACTCCATCAACCTTACATTCCTGTCATCTCCCGGTAATTCCAGTATCGTCTGAATACAATCCATGGTCAGATTCTTCAGGGATACCAGGAATTCCCTGTTTTCCCCTTTGGCTATCTCTATTTTTACCAGTGGCATAGTATATGTATTTATTAAATCAATATTAGTAATTAATTTATTATTCTGCGTATCCTCCCGTATGTAACATTTCCTTTCCCAAAATTAATTAACACTGATGAAAAATACTATAAAAGAAACTTATTTAATTATCAGCTTGTAATTTAAAAATTGCTGTTCCTGAAGATTTTTTATATTTGTATAAGTAATTGAATACAGCTTATTGTTGCATTCGTTATCAAATCTTTTAATAGTATTAATTAATCCGTTAAAATTTAAATATGAAATATTATAAAATCCTGGGTGTACTAACCCTCGTTTGTATTATATCCTGTGATTACAAAAATAATGATGATAACAACGATGAAAATTGCATTACAGGATCAGGCTCCACAATCACAGAAACACCGGCAGTAAGTGATTTTCACAGTATTGCATGCGCTATAGCAGGAAATATGCATATCACCCAGGGATCTCCTGCTGCATTAAGTATTGAAACGCATCCTGACGTTATGGATGAACTAAATGTAGAAGTAAATAATGAGGTTCTTGAATTAAACTTTGACCGCTGCATCAACAATATTGAAACACTGGAAATCAATGTTACCATGCCCGATATTAGCTCCATTGTTTTTTCAGGTGCCGGAAATGTTACTTCTGTAAATGATTTAAACCTTGATGAATTGACAGTAGTATTATCAGGAGCAGGTAATATTACCCTGAGTGGTGAAGTTGATGAATTCAACTACGTAATGTCAGGTGCAGGAAATCTAAAGGCTTTTGACCTGGTAACTTCAGAATGCTCGATCACTATCTCAGGCGTGGGAAATGCTGAAATCACTGTAACCGACCTGCTCGATGTAGTTATTGCAGGGATAGGAAGTATTTACTATATGGGCTCTCCCTCTATTACACATAATATAACCGGAACAGGAAACCTGATAGATTCTAATTAGAATGACAATTTATATGAAAAATCATATCCCTGCCCATTAGCTCTTCAACGCTGTATCAGACAAATATTTTCATGTAAATTCTGACCTCTTTATGTAAAATAAATACATAATCTGTCATATTTATTTTACTTTTTGTACATTTTACTTGTCTTTTTGTAATTTATTCTTTACATTTGTCAGTATAAAATTTTAACCTTATGAAATTAGGTAATAATATAAGAAGATGCAGGTTTGATAATAATGAGATGTCACAGGAAGAATTAGCTGTTGCAACAGGAGTTACGAGGCAGACCATCCATTCCATCGAAAAAGGGAAATTTGTCCCTTCCACCCTTTTAGCTATGAAGATCTCAAGATTTTTCGGTAAAAAGATTGATGATATCTTCTATATTATTGAAGATCAGGAATAGGGTTACAAACAGATTCATTACTTAATAAAATATAATATTATGAATACTGAGAATTCACTGTCAGGCAGAAAAAGGCAATTAAGGATCAGTGCTGTAATTTCACTTGTAATATTAACAGTATCTGTTTTATGGTTAATTTTTGATTTATACGGGTACAGGGAGATAAAACTTAAATCGCCGGATATTGAATCCGTTTCCATAGGAATTGTCCTGGGTTTTATTCCCAAATTACTTGTATTCCTGCCTATGGCCTTTTCACTTGTCCTGACCATTAAATCTTTCAGGGAGCTTAAGCTCCTGTCCTATCTGTGTATATTTCTTGGTATTGTATCATTTGTAGCTATTGCAGGAGATGCTGCAGCATTGAACGATCTGGGCAAGGATTATCTGGAAGGAAGTTATGAATGCATACTTGAATGGACATGGCTTTATGCAGGCCTGGCATTACACTTCATGTTTTATATCGCCGCAATAATTACTCTTTACAGGAGCCTGAAGAAAACAAGTTCTTTAGAAAAGATAGAAGCAACAATTGTTGACGAGACCCTCTTTGAAATCACACAACTTGCCGGTATAGTATGCGGCGCAATAGGTATAGTTTTCACATTATTCACGTATTTTGCTATGGGGAATGCAAAACTCCCCTTATTCAGCTGGTTGATCTGGCTGATATTTGCATATTGTATAATTATTCTTATCCCTTATTTTCTGATCATCATTTACTGGGTAGTAAGACTGATAAGCAGTAAAAGCCGGTCATTATACGATGAAAAGCAGAAGCAGGATCTATTCAGGGCAGGATGGACAGCATGGATCATTTCTATCCCCGTAATGTTTATTTTTCTCATTATTAACCTTGGTAAAGCGAATTTTGCGTCAGCCGTTTTATGGTTCCCCTTTTATATGTTTATCAACCTTTTTGTTTTTTCATCAGCAACGATCATATATTTCAAAAAAGATAATTGATTTGTTTCGTCCCGGGTGAAAAACCGGAAGCGGGAAACGAGAGGCGAAAAGCGAACAGCCAATAACGAAAAACGAGCAACCAGTTAGTATTTTCTTTTTTTTCTCAGCTTCGTCCCTTCTTTGCACATTTTTCCGAAAGCCTTGTCTTTTTTTCTCTTTTCTGCCACATTTGTTGTGAACCTCACTTCTTCCCTTTCCATTTTCAGGTAGTTTTCATAAGATGCCTTGTCAACAATACCCTTTTCCACTGCATCTGTCACAGCACAGCCTTTCTCATGTATATGTGTGCAGTCACCGAATTTACATTTACCTGATAATCTCACTATTTGATCAAAAGTCATTTCCAGGCCCGATGAAGCTTCTGCAATTCCAACCTCCCTCATGCCTGGATTATCGATTAAAATTCCGCCATTCATAAGCATAATCAGTTCCCTGTGATCAGTGGTATGCCTTCCCCTATTAGTGCTTGCGCTTATCTTTTCTGTTCTCATAATATCCTGTCCCGATAAATTATTTATCAGTGTCGACTTTCCAACACCGGATGAACCAAGGAAGCAATATGTCATTCCTTTTTTAATCATTGACTCCACTTTATCCAGGCCTTCTCCGGTATGATTGCTTACAGGGACAATTTCAATGTTTTTGATCCTGCCTTTGAATTCTTCAAGAATACCTGCGAGTTCACTTTTACTTACGAGGTCCGTTTTGCTTAACACTATAATTGGCTCAACATTTGCTGAATAACATATAGTAAGGTAACGCTCCATCCTGTTTATATTATAATCCCTGTTGACTGACTGAACGATAAATGCGTAATCAATATTGGATGCTATCACCTGTTTTTCTGCGAATTTGCCTGGTGCCTGCCTCTCAAGCAGGGATTTCCTTGGAAATATTTTATGAATTATAGCGAGGCTGTTATCATAAACTGTTAAGGCCACCCAGTCGCCAATAGCCGGAAAATCTGCGCGCGTACCTGCTGCAAAACGAACGTGCCCGGTGATCTCAGCTTCAAATTCCCCATTAACGGTCTTAACAATATACCGTTCCTTATGCTCGGCTGTGATCCTTCCGGTGTCAAACTCCTCCAGTCCCTGTTCCTTCCTGAATTTTTCCAGGTTATCATAAAACCCGAGATCTTGCAGTGTAATACAGGTATTCATTTATATTTTCAGTTAATTGTCAGGTATTATCCTGTAAATTTAATTATTTATATTGCTATTCCCCCACAGTACAGGACTTTTCCGATTGCTTATAACATATATCTATGCACCGGTATTATACAATTAATGCCGGTGATAGAATATTATTTTATTATTACAATTTTTTTTGTTCTGATAATTTCTTGGTTCTCAGAATAAGAAAATAGATTCCATCAGGCAAATCAAGTGCCGGCCAGATGATGTCTGCCGGCAGTAATTAGGGATAAAATACTTAGTCCGCAGCGTCGATAAAACTGGTCTCTTTCCATAATACGTATTCACTTTCATTCAATTCTTTGAGATACACATAGAAATGAATGTTTTTCTGCCGGAAATCAGTGAATTTATACCGGAATTCAAAATCACACATGCACCAGCACTGGCATAGTTCAGTGCAAGTATCAGCTAAATAGATATTCACTTCCTCGCCCGATATTATCATCGAATCTTTTAGTAAACCACAGCAATTGTAGTTTTTTATAGCACTCAAATTAAGTGTATCATCTTCGATAACATAATAAAGGGAATCGATATTCAAGGGTGCATCTTTCAATGCTATCTCCGGATTATTTAAAAAGCATCCCTCATAACTGACACTTATCAGCTTTACTTTATTATCCGGACCTGTTTCGCTCTTTTTTATTTCACATGATATGATAACGAAAATAACCAGAACTATCGTTAAAAATGCGTACATAGACTTCATAATATTAAAATTAAATGATTATTCTATATTATGATGTAAAATAAATAAAAATAGTTGCTTCCGGCATAACACACCCTCTCTTTTATATGCCGGCTTTTTTATTTTTATATCAAATAAATAATTTATAATTTGGCAGGTATGTACATTATGATAATAATAAAGATAATACTAATAAAAAATCCGGAATCCAATTAATATGACAATTCCTGAACTTGAAAAGAAAGCCCGCGCTTTAAGGTTAAATATCATAAAGATGATCGGCGTTGGGCAGAAAGGGCATTTGGGCGGTTCCTGCTCTTTGGCTGAGATTGTTGCGACCCTGTATTTCTACAAGATGAAACTCGATCCCAAAAATCCGCGCTGGGAGGACAGGGACAGGTTCCTTCTGAGCAAGGGCCATGCTGCTCTTGTGCAATATGCAGCTCTTGCTGAGCTTGGTTATTTCCCGAAGGAGGAGATACTAAAAGTCAAACAGCTGGGCGCTATGCTACAGGGGCATCCTGATATGCAAACCACGCCGGGTATAGAGGCAAATACCGGATCTCTGGGGCAGGGTTTGTCGCTGGCTTGCGGCATTGCCGCAGGACTGCGGCTCGATAAAAAAAAGAGCAAAGTGTATTGTATAATAGGTGACGGTGAGATCGCCGAAGGCCAGATATGGGAAGCAGCAATGACAGCTTCATATTATAAGCTTGATAACCTTGTTGCCATACTTGATAAAAATAACCTGCAGGCCACAGGGCTTGTTTCTGAACGCTATGACACAAACCCGCTTCCCGGCAAATGGAAGGCTTTTGGCTGGAATGTATCCAAGGTGGACGGGCATAATATTAAAGAAATTATTGAAGCCCTTGACCAGGCTGATAATATGCAGGGCAGGCCGAAGATTATTATTGCTGATACCGTGAAAGGCAAAGGCATTGCCTTTGCAGAACATGTCGCCGCATATCATAACGGTGAACTTACACAGGAGCAATTTGAACAGGCATGTAAAGAACTGATATAATTAAGAAGAACAGATATGAATATGCAAAACCCAAGACAGGTTTATGGTGAGACCTTGCTCACGCTGGGCAGGGAAAACAAGAACATTGTTGTTCTGGAAGCTGACCTTGGCAAGTCAACAATGACCTGCTTATTTGAACAGGAGTTCCCGGAAAGGTTTTTTGAGATGGGCATAGGAGAGGCCAATATGACATCATTTGCAGGGGGCCTTTCATTGACCGGTAAAATAGCTTTCACAAACTCTTTTGCTGTGTTTGCATCAGGACGGGCGTTTGATCAGATACGGCAGGGAGTGGGCATTCCAGGGCTGAATGTAAAAATCGTCGGTTCAAGTGCGGGCCTCTCGGATTTTGGCGACGGATCGACCCATCAGTCGGTGGAAGATATGGCTATCATGAGGGCCATACCCAACATGACCGTACTGACACCAGTTGATGGTATTGAAACAAGAAAAATGACCAGGAAGATCGCCGGGCATAAGGGCCCTGTATATATGCGCTTTGGACGTCATGATCTGCCTGATATTTTTCCTGAAGACCAGGAGTATGAGATAGGAAGATCATACCTGATCAGGGATGGCAGGGATATAGTTATTTTTGCAAACGGCATCATGGTCTTTAAAGCTGTTAATGCAGCAGAAAAGCTTGAGAAAGAAGGTATTTCGGTTAAGGTAGTAAATGTAAGTTCCTTAAAACCTGTAGATGAAAATCAGATTAAAAGTTTTGCAGCCGGCGTAAAGGGAATAGTAACGGCAGAAGAACATTCCCTTATTGGCGGACTGGCAAGTGTTATAACCTATATCCTGCGTGGCAGCGGAATACCTGTTGAGACCATTGGCATAAACGACAGGTATGGGCAGTCAGCACATAACTATGATGAGCTTCTCGAAGAATATGGGTTGACGGAACTCAGCATTTACAACTCTGTACGAAAATTCATCAATTGAATATAAACCTGGTAACATTGAATTAACATAATGCTATTAATCATTGTCCTTTTATTGTGTGTTATCTTTATTATTGGTTCCTCAGTAAAGATAAAACTGCACCCTTTCCTTGCCCTGTTATTTGCTGCCATAGGTTTTGGCCTTTTTACAGGCATGCCGCTGGACAAGATTGTTCAGTCAATAAACCAGGGATTTGGGGGAACCTTAGGCTATATAGGTGTTGTTATCGTCGCAGGAACAATTATCGGTACCTTCCTTGAATATTCAGGCGGCGCTTATACACTGGCAGATAAAATATTGAAATTAATAGGGGAGAAACGTGTTCCCATGGCAATGTCCATCATTGGTTATTTTGTTTCAATTCCTGTATTCTCTGATTCCGGCTTCGTGATACTATCACCATTAAACAAAGCTCTTTCCAGGAGGGCCAATATTTCTTTAGCAGGCCCTGCCATTGCTCTGAGTCTGGGACTTTCCGCAACACATTGCCTTGTCCCACCAACTCCCGGGCCCATTGCTGCTGCTGCCATTATAGGGGCAGATCTGGGGCTTGTGATCTTACTCGGTATACCTGTTAGCCTGCTTGCACTTATTGCCGGGTGGCTGTTCGCCGTTAAAATTGCTGCCAAATTCCACATTGATCCAAATCCTGAGATCCCGGGGAAAGACATTGCCTTAAAGATGAAAGAGGCCCCTTCAGCAATTAAGGCTATGGGCCCCATCATGGTGCCTATAATATTGATTGTACTAAGGTCGGTCGCTGAATTCCCTACAAATCCCCTGGGTGAAGGTACTGTAAGGACTATTATCAGCTTCATCGGTGAACCCGTTATCGCACTGCTTATAGGTGTGCTGATGGCTTTTGGACTGCCACGCAAGCTTGAGAAAAGTATGCTATCCGATACCGGATGGGTGGGTAAAGGATTGAGCTATGCCGCGATCATCATTTTGATCACAGGAGCAGGTGGCGCTTTCGGCAAGGTTTTACAGAACTCTGCACTGGCAGACACTATTGGAAATACACTGTCAGATGCAAAACTGGGGATATGGCTGCCATTCCTCATTGCTGCTACAATTAAAACAGCACAGGGATCATCTACCGTGGCAATAATCACTACAGCATCTATTTTATCACCTCTCATGTCATCCCTGGGTTTCACTACTGAGATGGCTAAAGCATTAATGGTATTATCTATAGGTGCCGGAGCATTGGTAGTGTCGCATGCCAATGACAGCTTTTTCTGGGTGGTAACGCAAATGTCACACATGGATGTAAAAACCGGTTATAAGCTTCAAAGCTTGGGGACATTGGTCCTTGGAGTAAGTGCTGCATTAATAATATGGATCTTTAGCCTGTTTATTATTTAATTATCTGAAAGGAAACAAGCAATGGAAAAAATGAAAGCTGTTGTCAAGTATGCCGATGCTCCCGATGCTGCTGAACTAAGGGATGTTCCGGTTCCTGAACCGGGAAAAACGGATGTTCTTGTTGAAGTAGCCTATACGGGGGTATGCGGTACTGATCCCCATATGTACAGGAATAAATCAGCATTTAAGTTTGAACGCCCTTTTATTATGGGTCATGAGTTTGCCGGGACAATTGCAGAAGCCGGCAGTGAAGTAAAGGGGTTCTCAGCAGGAGATCGCGTTACTGCGGAGACACATGCCGAATTTTGCGGAAAATGCGACATGTGCAGGCAAAATAACTATAATCTCTGCAGGGATCGAAAAGGTTACGGCTTCCATGTTGACGGGGCATTTACAAAGTATGTGAAAGTGCCGCAAAGAATATTACACCTCGTCCCTGATAATGTATCGCTAAAGGCAGCCTCTGTTACCGAACCTTTTTGTGTTGCTTACAAGGCCCTGGTATCAAACAGCAAAATTAATCCCGGTGACAGGGTTGTGGTGATAGGGCCGGGCGCTATAGGTATCCTGTGTATTAAGGTCGCACAGCTTTCCGGGGCAAGTGAGATCGTGGCAATAGGCACTGAAGGAGATGATAACAGGCTTGAGCTTGCAAAAATATCCGGGGCAACATTAGCAATAAACAGCACAAAAGAGGATCCCTTAAAAAGTATAACTGCCATGGGCGATGGTTATGGTGCCCACTTAGTGGTAGATACTGCAGGTATCGCGGAAACACTAAGACTGTCAATGAACGCTGTAAGGCCGGCAGGGCAGATCACAAAAATCGGTTGGGGCCCGGGCCCTGTGAATTTCAGCCTTGATCCGATAGTAGCCAAAGCTGTAACACTAAAAGGCCATTTCAGCCATACCTGGGATGTGTGGGAGCAATGCCTCACTCTTATGGGCAAAGGAATGGTTGACCTTGAAAAAATAATCACACATGAACTCGGCATTGATGAATTCATAAAAGGATTTGAGCTTGTCGAAAGCAAGGAAGCGTTGAAAGTTGTTCTTAAGCCAATTTAAATTATTAACTCTTAAAAAAAATACAAATGAAAAACATAGGTTTTATCGGCCTTGGTATAATGGGTAAACCCATGGCCAGAAATTTGCTTAAAGCAGGCTATAACCTGATCGTATTCGATATTAATGTAGAGCCTGTGAAAGAGCTTGTCAAAGAAGGAGCTAAAGAAGGCTCATCATCAAAAGATGTCGCTTCTCAAAGTGAACTTATAATAACCATGCTTCCCAATTCTCCGGAGGTGAGGGAGGTAGTGCTGGGTAAGAATGGTGTTATTGAAGGCACAAAGCCCGGGACTATCCTGGTTGATATGAGTTCCATCGCACCTTTGGTATCACGCGAATTATCCGTAGAATTACAGAAGAAGGGTGTAACAATGCTGGACGCTCCTGTTAGTGGCGGCGAACCCAAAGCCATAGAAGGGACACTGGCAGTTATGGCCGGCGGCCCGCAGGAAGCCTTTGACAAAGTCAGGGATATCCTGGGAATAATGGGAGCATCGGTGAACCTTGTAGGTGATATTGGCAGTGGCAATACTACCAAACTGGCAAACCAGATTATCGTGGCATTAAATATTGCCGCTATGTCGGAGGCCATGGTGCTGGCGACAAGGGCCGGCGTTGATCCTGAAAAAGTTTATCAGGCGATCAGGGGAGGGCTGGCAGGCAGCACAGTGCTGGATGCCAAAATGCCGCTTGTCCTTGATGGAAACTTTAAACCGGGCTTCAGGATCGAGCTTCATATAAAGGACCTGATGAATGCCCTGGAAACAGCTAAAGAGCTGGGTGTACCTCTATTCCTTTCAAGCCAGGTAATGGAGATCATGCAGGCACTGAAAGTTGACGGCAAAGCCAGAGATGACCACGGCGGCATAATACAATTTTATGAGAAACTGGCAAAAACAGAAGTAAG
>CAZBUF010000352.1:0-3090 GCA_964495025.1 uncultured Bacteroidales bacterium
GATAAAGAAGAGCTTAAAAAATCTCAGGCAACACTGATATTCGGGCAAATGAATGAACCGCCCGGAGCGCGCGCTACAGTAGCTCTTTCAGGACTAACTGTTGCTGAGTATTTCAGGGACGGAGATGATGAAAGCGGTGGCAGGGATATACTCTTTTTTGTCGATAATATTTTTCGATTTACTCAGGCAGGCTCTGAAGTTTCTGCTTTACTTGGTCGTATGCCGTCTGCAGTTGGATATCAGCCAACACTTGCAACTGAAATGGGACTTATGCAGGAGAGAATAACGTCAACCAAAAGAGGTTCAATTACATCAGTACAGGCTATCTATGTGCCTGCTGATGATTTAACTGACCCGGCACCAGCAACAACCTTTTCACATCTTGATGCTACTACCGTGCTAAGCCGAAAAATTTCCGAACTTGGAATATATCCTGCTGTTGACCCCCTTGATTCAACATCAAGGATATTGACTGCTGAGGTTATTGGCGCTGAACATTATGAAACAGCCCAAAAAGTTAAGGAAATGCTGCAACGTTACAATGAATTGTTGGATATCATAGCTATTCTGGGAATGGATGAGTTATCTGAACAGGATAAAATTGTTGTTCATCGTGCAAGAAGGGTACAGAGATTTTTATCACAGCCATTTCATGTTGCTGAGCAGTTTACAGGAATACCGGGTGTTTGGGTATCAATTAATGATACTATTAAAGGATTTAATATGATCATGAATGGCGAAGTTGATCAGTATCCTGAAGCAGCTTTTCATATGGTTGGAACAATTGATGATGCAATTTCAAAGGGCGATAAGCTTATTGCGCAGTCAAAGGGAAAATAAATTATAATAATAACCTGTTTATTGTGAATCTTGAGATAATAACACCAGGGGAAAAATTGTTCGAAGGGGAAGTAAAACTTATTAAAGTACCCGGAACAAAAGGTTCTTTTGCCATACTGAGAAATCATGCACCAATAATTTCAACATTGCAGGAAGGTTCAATAAAAATTATCGGGCAGGATAATAAAACTTCTTATATTGATATTAAGGGTGGAATAATAGAAGTAAATAGAAATAGAATAGTTGTTCTGGCTGATACGATATAATATACTATACTTGCGATCATTTCACAAGATGTCTCTGATGAAGGTCTGGTTCGTCTTCTGTTTTTTCAATCTACTTAATATTTGTGGGTTTTGTCAGCAAAAAGTTACTTTTTTTGCTTCAGACGGACTAAAAATTACTGCAGATCTTTATTTAAAAAATTATAGCTCGCCTTTTATATTATTATTTCACCAGAATGGTTATAGCAGGGGTGAATACAGGGAAATCGCCCAAAAATTACTTAACCTTGATTATAATTGTCTGGCAGTTGATTTGCGCTCCGGCGGGAAAATAAATTATGTAAAAAATGAGACTGCATTCAGAGCTCTGAATAACGGTTTTTCAAACAAACTGTCAGATGCCGGGAAGGATATTATTGCTGCAATAGGTTATGCTGCCAGCTATAATAAAAATCCTGTCATACTCTTCGGAAGTTCATACTCAGCATCATTGTGTATGATTATAGGCAAAAATAATGAAAAGGTGAAGGCCGTTGTAGCATTTAGTCCGGGAGAATATTTCCGGCCGGAGTTATCCGTTAAAAACGAAATGAATGATTTTGATAAACCTTTGTTTGTTGCATCATCGCAGACGGAATATTCATATATTAGTGAAATGTTAAGTGAAATACCTGATAATATAAAGACAATATATAAACATAGTGAAGGAGACAAAGCTCATGGGGCAAAGGCATTATGGGAAACCAATGAAACAAGCGGGGAATGCTGGCTGGAGTTGCTTATGTTTTTCGGAAAAATAAAGGAAAGATGATCTGCCTGTACAGTACATTAATTATCTTAGATATTTAAAATTTTAAAATGGTTGTAAAATTCCTCGTTGTACGGTTCAGTTCAATAGGAGATATAGTTCTTACAACACCTGTAGTAAGGTGTTTGAAAACACAGGTCAAAGGTGCGGAAGTTCATTACCTTACGAAAAAGAAATACGAACCTGTAATAAAAGGCAATCCATATGTGGACAAGATATACGGACTTGGTGATAATTTCCGGGATATGGTGTTGGAACTCAGAAATGAAAATTATCATTATATCATTGATCTTCACAGAAACCTCAGAACATTAAGGCTTAAAAGCCGGATAAGGGCTATACCATTTACTTTTGATAAACTTAATTTTAAGAAATGGTTATTTGTAAATTTCAGGATTAACAAACTCCCGGATATTCATATTGTGGAAAGATACCTTAAATCAATTGCTGTTTTTGGTGTTAAGAGCGATAACAGGGGACTGGATTACTTTATCCCGGATAATGAAACAGTGGATATTGCCGGCATTAACAGTGAACTGACTAAAGGATATATCGTATTTACAGCCGGGGCCGGACATAATACAAAGAGACTGCCGGCAGACATGACTATCGGGTTATTTAATAAAATTAAATATCCTGTAGTCATGCTTGGAGGTCAGGAAGATTATGAGAATAGTGAGCTGATTGCAAATTCTTCAGGCAATAAGGTATTTAACTATTGCGGTAAATTCTCCATAAATCAATCTGCGTCAATGGTTAAACAGGCAAAACTGGTTATTGCGCATGATACAGGCTTGATGCACATTGCAGCTGCATTCAGGAAACGGATCATTTCGATCTGGGGAAATACTGTACCTGAATTTGGCATGTCCCCCTTTTTGCCTGCAAAGGATTCATATATTATTCAGGTCAATGGATTAAAGTGCAGGCCCTGCTCCAAGATAGGATTTGATAAATGCCCTAAAGGTCACTTTAAATGCATGAAGGATATTGAAACAGATAAAGTGGCGGATATTGCCAACAGACTTTTTAAAACCAATTAGTCAGTAATCTCAATATTATATTTTTCTTTGAAATACAGGTAATTTCGGGAATTTGTCTTCCCTATATCCGAAATCAGCCATCCTGAATTTTCGGTATTCCTTGTAAAATTATTTACTGTTATGCTCCAGCCCGGGATGTCAAAAATATAATAGGATATTTTTTTTACGTGAATAA
>CAZBUF010000353.1:0-2152 GCA_964495025.1 uncultured Bacteroidales bacterium
TTATAGTAACGGCCCTGAACGTCATTCTGCTTGAAATGAATGTATAGAACAACATCAAAACAATTCCAAATATCCCTGAGATTATAATGGCAAAAGGTAATTGATCCGCAGGGTATGTTTCCAGAAATATTGCATGGGTACCGATGTCAAATGTAGTCAGAAATATCCCTATGCAGACAGCCTGAAGGGAAGTAAGGATCAATATAAAGATCTCTCCCGGTTTAATCCTCAATAATTTTAATAAATAACTGAACATATAGGTTTTTTCGGCGATCTTTTTTTACAAATAGTATTATGAATATAACGTGTTAATATTCTATTTATTAAAAGAGGATAAAAATAAGAAATATATTATGATAATCATTATTTCTTATGTAAAGTATAAATATGTTCGTGGAGATATTATGGCATATAATGTAAATTTTTTTGTGATAGCATAAAACATAATGCAATTATTCAATTCAATTTTGTTGAAATCAAGGATATTACCATTTATATTGATTTATTTCAATTTGTAATAAATAATCAATATTTTATTTACTTATTCGGTTTTAGGGCTTCGTATCCCAGATGCTGGGCATAGCTGTCGAGAATTATCAAAGCAGTAAAAGCCTCGACAACAGGCCATATGCGGGCCACAATAGTAGGATCGCGGCGTGTTACCGCTGCAAGCTCCTTATTCTTAAGATCGACCTTGTCTATGGTCTGCTGTGGTTTTGCAATTGTAGGCGTGGGTTTAACGGTAACCCTTGCCACAATATCCTGTCCCGTTGACAACCCGCCGGTAATTCCACCTGCATTGTTTGATGTAAATATTACTTTACCGTCTTTTGTTCTCATGGCATCATTGCATTGTGATCCTGTGATTTTTGCTGCCTCTGTGCCGCAGCCTATTTCAACAGCTTTTATTGTGCCTATGCTCATTAATCTTCCCAGTTCCCCGTCCAGCTTGTTAAATACAGGCTCACCCACTCCTGCAGGAACACCGGTGACAATAACTTCAACAACCCCACCTGAGGAGTCACCTTCATTCATGATTCTTATTATTTCTTTATGCATGGCATCAGCAACCTTAGGATCAGGGCAAAACAATTTCGGATTAATGCCGTATTCTTTTCTTATTTTTTCTTCATCAAATACCGGTTTTGGAATATCGGGGATCCTGTTCTCCAGATTGGCCAGAATGGATGTTTTCTCCAGAAAGCGTATATCTCTGTTGAATCTTCCTGAAGCGAATATATACTGGTAAATTGGATCATATTGCTTACGTATCTGCCGGTATGCAAGTGCTTTTTCCCTGATCTCGCTGACAGGCATATCACTCATCTTTATCCCTGCAGCTTCTTTAACATATGCAGTAACCTCTATACCGTGATCTTTAAGTATTCTTTTAGCTATGCATCCTGCGGCAACGATAGATGAAGTATACCTGCCGCTAAAAAATCCGGCCCCTATAGCATCATCCCACTGGCCGTATTTCTGATAGGAGGCATATGAAGCATGTCCCGGCCTCGGCGTACGGTTAGTGACCTGGTACTGTTCGATATGTTCAAAATGGCGGTCGAGATTAGGAATAAGAATTACAAAAGGAGTACCGTTGCTGTAACCTTTATTGGCAAATCCGGGCATTGTGTCAGCAGCATTCACCCCGCTGTAAATAACAGGGACATCAGGTTCTCTTCTGGGGGAAGTTAATTCTCCCTGTCCGGGCTTGCGAAGCATCAATTCAGTATAAATCTCTTCTTCAGTAAATAAATACCCTGGAGGAACACCCTGTATGTTAATTGACAGTCCTTCCTGATAAGAACCACCGGCTACTGTGGTTTTAAACAAAATTCCATATGAACATCCAATCATATCTTTTATTTTTAATTAATTATTTATTAATTCAATATCTGCACCTATATTCTTCATGTCATCAACAAATGAAGGATAAGTAATATTTATTGATTCAGCAGTATCTACTACTGTTTCGCCTTCAGATGCCAGCCCGGCAATAGCAAGGGCCATGACCATCCGGTGATCATCGTATCCGTGCACCCTGGCCCCGGTAAGCCTGCTTTCTTTTATTACAAGTCCGTCTTCAAGCTCTTCAATCTCGGCACCCATTTTTCTTAATTCCGTAGCCATAGCTTTTATCCTGTCACATTCT
>CAZBUF010000354.1:0-9258 GCA_964495025.1 uncultured Bacteroidales bacterium
AGGGTCATCAGTTTTTTCATCCTTAACAATTCCGGTAATACTGAACTTCAGAGGCGGTAAAAGAAATGAGTAAATATCATCGCTGCTCTTCCCTTTTCTTGTGGAGGACAGGAATCCGCTTTCCCTTTCAGCTTCAAAGACAATTCCAAAATCATCGGCCGATGAATTTATCGGGTACTGCATATTTTCAATTTCCCATTCGCCAATACTGTTCTTGCTGGCCTTATAGATATCCAGTCCACCCATGCCGATATGCCCGGTAGATGAAAAATACAGGGTACCGTCAGAGTGTACAAACGGAAAAACCTCATCTCCTGCACTATTTATCTGAGAGCCCATATTTTCAGGTTTGCCCCAGTCTGCCGAGAGATTTGCGCGGGTAACTCTCCATATGTCCTTACTGTTCCGGCCTTCAGTATTCTTTATGCTGCCGTCCATGTCAGATACAAAATACAGTGTCAGCCCATCCGCTGAAATTGCCGGATGCGCAATTGTCACACTATCGGCAGCCAGCTCCAGCGATTGAACTTTGGTCCATTTATCATTGCTTTTCTGGGCTGAGAATATTCCACATCCGAGAGCTTTCCTTTTGCTGACATTACATCTTGTAAAATATAGAGTGGTATAATCGCTGTTAAAGGAAGGGGTTCCTTCTTCTGCTTCTGTATTTACAGGTTCTTCCAGTGGTACAGGTGTGCTCCATTTGCCTTTCCTGTCCATTGTGGATGCAAATATGTCGCTGAATCCCTGGCCGGTACCTCCATGTTCCGACTGCCCTGTTGTTTCTTCCCTTGACGATGTGAAAAATACCTGCTGGTAATCATTTCTTGAATAAAACGGACTGTAATCACTCATCTTGGAATTGAAAAATTTCATTTCCTCTACTACATACCCATTGGGAAATTCAATCCATTCCAATGCCATATCGCATGAGAGGACTCCATCTGTGCCCCTGGGATCTTCAGGTACAATTTCTTTATATGACTGATACTGGATTTTTGCCTCTTCATATTTCTGATTCATTTTTAAGGCCTCCGCATAATAATATATTGCGGCCGGATTTTCATAATCTTTGGCAACAACCTTTCTATACCATAATTCTGCCTGTTTGGTATCATTTGTTATCCTGTAACATTCTGCTATATGGTATGCAATATTTAGTTTTTCTTTTTTATCATTTGTTTTCTGATAGGCATCCTTGAACTGGTCTATAGCAGCAAAGTATTCACCGGCACTGAACGTGGCAAATGCTTTAACGGCTTTTTTACTCTGTGCCTGTATTGGGTTTAACCCAATAATAATCAGCAGAAAAAGTATT
Source organism: uncultured Bacteroidales bacterium (assembly GCA_964495025.1). GTDB lineage: Bacteria > Bacteroidota > Bacteroidia > Bacteroidales > UBA10428. The sequence goes on from CAZBUF010000354.1 coordinate 1,319, forward strand.
AATTGACAAAGTCTTTTCATTCCGGTTGTTTTTATTGGTAGAATTATTATACCAATATAATAATTATATGCTTTAATTATAACTTATAACAGTTTTTTTTAGTGTATGATCAACAAAAATTCAATTGTAAAAATAATCAATTATGGTATAGCTTGTCAAATATACAAGGCTAAGTGCCCGGGCAATCTTAACTGAAAAGCTGTTTTTTAATATTGGAAAAAATGAAAAATACCTGTCATCAATGGAAATCCGGCGCTGACGGAAGGATTTTTCGCTTTGTCCACTTACTGCAATATTTATCTTATTATTAGGAAAAAAGAAACATTTTTCAAATAAATACGTAATGTATAGCGGCTATTTAAAACCAGTAATTTTTAAAATTTAATTAAATATTTGGGCGATGAAGAGATTATTGTTGGTTCTATCTGTTGTTTGTTTTTCGGTTAATACATTCTCCAGCAGTTTAAGTAAAGTCCAGGCAATGTATATTTATAATTTTACAAGATACATCGACTGGCCTGAGAACTATAAAGCAAACGATTTTGTTATTGGGGTTCTTGCAGCCAGTGAACTATTTGAAGAACTGAAGAATTTCACCCTCAATAAAAGGGTTGGTAACCAGGCAATATCAGTTGTATATTTTAATGATATAAAAGATATTAAACAGTGTCATATTCTATATATCCCAAGCAGCGGTGATATGCAGTTTGGTGATATTCTAAGAAAGGTGAATGATTATAGCAATCTGATTATCAGTGAAACCAAAGGTTTTACAAATTCCGGGGCAGCCATAAGCTTTATCCTGGAAGACAACAAGCTTGCTTTTGAACTCAACTCTGATAACGCTGCCAAATATGGATTAAGGATCAGCTCGACACTTTGTAACATGGCATTGATGTGTAATTAATGCTTTATATTAAAGGTACTCCGGAAATAAATATCAGGCAGCCAGCCTGCTTTCGTTGTTGATTACCCGCTTCACGGCAAAAACCTTCTCAAGTTTCAGCAAACTGATTAATTCATCAATTTCTTCTGATATATTCACGAAGTATAACGGGCTGTTATATTTTTCAAAAATCCTCGTCAGTTTAATCAAAGTACGAAAACCGTAAGAATCAATAAATTTTATACCATTCAGATTAAGAATATGATTAATTTTCTTTTTTCTGTCGGTCCTGGTAATATCTTTCTCAAGAGTCTCTTTAATTATATCAGCAATTAAGATGTCTATTCTTTTCACTTTCCTTAAAGTATAGACAATATTCGATTTTATGTATTCCCTGTGTATCATTTTTATCACATTTTACGGCATTTTCCCTACTGTATTGTATGCCTTATATACTTACTGAAACAAATAATATGCCATAAATCAATGCCCGGGTATTTTTCTTAAGATACGGAGCATTTGCCAGGCTGTATAAAATGAATAGAAAGGGGGATTAATTAATTTTTTATTATTGCTGTACCGGGTATATTACTTTGAAGCAATTGCAGGATTTATATATACTATCTTTTTTGTTATGAAATAGGATTCATAAAAAAAGTCGGCGATATCATATATGTTATAGTTATAACGTAGAGAATTCGTTTCTACTGCCATATTACCTCCCTTAAGATAAAACACACCGTTATCAAGTAAGTTAAAGCAGTTTTTACTGATTTTTTTATCAATCATCTTTATAAATGCCTGAAGTGTACCTACAGCACGGCCTATAACGAAATCATATTGCCCGGTGATATTTTCGGCCCTGGATTGTTCACATCTACAGTTCTTCAGTCCCAGTGTTTCAATAATCGATCCTACAACTTTTATTTTTTTCCCGATAGAATCGATAAGAAAAAATGTTGCATCAGGAAACAGTATGCTCAGGGGAATGCCAGGTAACCCGCCTCCTGTTCCTATATCAATGATCTTTGTGCCTGGTTTGAATTGAATTATTTTGCCAATTGCCAGAGAATGCAGTATATGATGAAGATATAATGAATCTATATCTTTTCTTGATATGACATTTATTTTAACATTCCAGTACTTATACAGATCGTCGATTTTTTCAAACTGAGCCTTTTGTTCTTTTGTCAAATCAGGAAAGTATTTAACAATATGGTGCATAGAAGTAGCTTAATATATGGTATATCTGATAACAGAAGTAAAGAAAAAAATCAGATCTTTGTCGTAGTATTTTTCAGTATGTTATACAAGAGTTCTCTTGCCCTGAATAACTGTGCTTTAACCGTCCCTATAGGCAATTCAAGTTCTTCGGCAATTTCCTCATACGATAATTCCTGGAAATAGCGCAATTCGATCAGTTTTCTGTAACGTGGTTTAAGTTTTGTAACAACGCCACGTAATAATTTAGCTTTTTGCTGATTTATAAGATTTTCTTCAGGATCAAGTAACGGCGACTGAACATCGTATGATGCCTTCTCATGGTCATCATCATTCTGGTCAAGTGAAACATGATTTGCCTTTTTCTTCCTGATGAAGTCAATGCAATTATTTGTTGCAATCTTGAACAGCCATGTGCTGAATGCATAATTAGGGGCATATTGATTAAGATTTTTAAACGCTTTACCAAATGCTTCTATGGTAAGATCCTCAGCATCGCTTGCATTATTGACCATTTTTAAAAGCATATAGTAGATAGCATCCTTGTATCTGTCCATTAATTCTGCATATGCTTTCTGATCACCTCCCGTGGCTTTCTTTACTAACATATAATCACGCTTTGCCTTGTCTGATAGATTGCTGGTTATTTCCATTTGCGTCTCTTTGGTCTTAATCGGATTGAAATCTGCAGGGAAAAATTTATTATTACAGATAATATGTCAAAAAATAACGAAGATAGCAATAAATGCTTCTCTTTAAAACGTATCATAGCATTTTTTATGATAATAATTTGTATCAATGTTCTGGCTGAAAATGCGCAAATCACGTACCATGGCAAAATATTATCTGATACAAGAAAAACAAAGGAAGCATAGTATAAAAATCGTGTAAGTTGCTCAATTCCCAGTAATGTTTTATGGCCTTGTTTATAATATTTACCCGTGGACATATGCCGTTTTTTCTGCTTGATCCACTGCCTTAGTGATTCAGCGGGAACAGATCTGGTATGACTCTCTTTGGATATCTCAATTGCCGTATTTGATTTGGTAGCATTTTCATTAACGAACAAATCGTCATCACCTGACAGCAGACTGTAATGAGATGCAAATCCCTTTTTTTTAAAGAATAATGATTTTCTATATGCGAGATTCCGGCCAACACCCATATAGGGTTTACCGGCAAGTCCATAGCTTAAATATTGTATTGCAATTGTCAGTGTATCATACCTGATATAATTATTAAGTAAGCCGGGCTTTCTAAAATATCCTCCATAACCAAGTACTATTGATTTTTCATCAGCAAAATTCTCCTGCATTTTACTAAGCCATAGCTTGCTCTCTGCTTTACAGTCAGCGTCAGTAAAAACAAGCAACTCATTCCTGGAGGCTTTGATACCGATTGTTATTGCCAGCTTTTTGCCATGCGAAAACTTTTTATCTTCATTGATTGTAGTTGTACGTAAATGAGGATATTGCCTGATATATTTACCAATAACCTCATCTGTGTCATCAGTAGAACAGTCATTTACAACAATAACTTCGTAATCAGGATAGTCCTGTGTTAAGATTGATGGCAGGAACTTATCCAGGTTCTGACCTTCGTTTCTGGCACATATTATTACTGATACCGGTTCTTTTATTGTCCTTGTGACATTTTTCCTGAAAAACAATAACCTGCTGTAGATTCCCAGATAATAATACAACTGGAGTATCAGGCATACTGCAAATACTCCGGAAATGATATTGATGTAATTTTCAGATAAATATTTAAGTATATCCGCGCTCATGGTATTCAAATATAAGCTTTCAATAATAGAAAATCAATTTAATAAAATCTAAAAATCTGTTTTTATTTTATTAACATAAGCCTGTTGTCAATATATAAAAGAATAGTATGTCAGGCAAATTGCTGCAATACATGGGATTCAACTTTATTTTATCATTAATAGCTATCTTTGCAGCAAATTTTCAGATTAATGAAATTCAGGATTATAAAAAAAGACAGGGATACGAATGCAAGGGAAGGCATACTCACCACTGACCATGGTAAGATTGATACCCCGATTTTTATGCCGGTTGGCACGGCAGGCTCGGTTAAAGCTGTCCATCAGAGAGAGTTGAAGGATGATATTAAAGCTCAGATAATATTAGGTAACACCTATCATCTTTACCTGAGGCCGGGCACTGATGTTATTTATAATTCAGGGGGGTTACACAAATTTATTTCCTGGGATAAGCCTATATTAACGGATAGCGGTGGTTATCAAATATTCTCACTTGCAGAAAACAGGAAATTAAAAGAAGAAGGGGCATTTTTCAGTTCTCATATTGACGGTTCAGGACATATTTTCACCCCGGAAAACACTGTGGATATTCAAAGAATGCTGGGGGCTGACATAATAATGGCATTTGATGAGTGTACGCATTATCCCTGTGATCATAAATATGCCAGGCACTCAATGGAACTTACTCATCGCTGGCTGGAACGAGGCATCAGACATTTTAATAACACAACATCACTATATGATCACAGTCAGTCATATTTGCCTATTGTTCAGGGCAGTACTTATAAGGAACTGCGAATGGAATCAGCGGAAACAGTAAGCAGATTTAATGCGGATGGATATGCCATCGGGGGTCTCTCAGTTGGAGAACCGGTTGATGAGATGTATGAAATGCTTGATGTTGTAACAGGCATTTTACCTGTCGACAGTCCAAGATATCTCATGGGAGTGGGTACTCCGGCCAATATTCTGGAGGCCGTTGCCATGGGAGTTGACATGTTTGACTGTGTTATCCCGACAAGAAATGGCAGAAACGGAATGCTCTTTACCAGCGAAGGAATAATAAACATTAAGAATCTTAAATGGAAAAATGACTTCTCACCATTGGATAAAAATGGAAAATCATTTGTTGACGGGCAATATAATAAAGCATATTTACGTCATTTAATAATTGCACAGGAAATTTTAGGTGCACAGATTGCAACACTGCATAATTTAAGTTTTTATCTTTGGCTGATGGAAGAAGCCAGAAATAAAATTCACGAAGGGAATTTTCTCAAATGGAAAAACTCAATGATTAAAAAGTTATCCCAAAGACTATGAGAAGAATAGGTCTGACTATAATTGATATGTATATTATCAAAAAGTTCTTAGGGACATTCTTTTTTGCAATATTGCTGATTATTTTTATCGCTGTTATTTTTGACTTCTCCGAAAAAATTGATGATTTTCTCGAAAACAATGCACCTCTGAAGGGAATAATCTTCGACTATTATTTAAATTTTGCGCCATATTTTGCGGTACTGTTCAGCCCTTTGTTTACTTTCATTGCAGTTATTTACTTCACTTCACGGTTAGCTTATAATACTGAAATAATTGCCATCATGACTAGCGGTGTGAGCTTTCACCGGTTACTTATCCCTTATTTTATTTCTGCTGTTATTATTACCATATTTTCTTTTGTTCTGAATAATTATGTTATTCCCTCTGCAAATGAGAAAAGACTTATTTTCGAGGAGAATTATTATCGTAATGCCATTGTTTATAGCAAAAGAAATATACATAAGCAAATAGAACCCGGTATATTCGTTTATCTCGAAAATTTTAACGTCAACAATAATTACGGGCGCAGGTTCTCAATGGAAAAATATGAAGGAGGGAAGCTGGTGTCAAAGTTATTATCTGATGATATCATCTGGGATACAACTTTGAACAAATGGAGTATCAGAAATTATTATATCCGTAATTACGAGGGGGAAAAGGAGTCCATCATTTCCGGCCGTAAAATTGACACAACGATAAATATGTATCCGGAGGAATTTAAAAGGAGAAAGGAAGCGGTTCAGGCAATGACCTTAAATGAGTTAAATGATTTTATTAACGAGCAGAAACTACAGGGAGCAACAAATATTGAAGAATTGCTGATTGAAAAGCACAGGAGGTTCTCATTTCCATTCTCATCATTTATATTAACGCTGATCGGTATATCTGTTTCATCCCGGAAGGTGAAAGGGGGTATCGGGGTACAAATTGGAATAGGCCTGCTTATAAGCTTTATGTATATATTCTTTATGCAGTTCTCGGCACAGTTTTCAATTAGCGGTGCATTTCCACCTCTTATTGCTGTCTGGATACCTAATATCATATTTGCAGTTGTGGCCGGGTTTCTGTACAGATTAGCACCGAAATGATCATTTCAATTCGCCGGGGCATATAGGTATGTTATATCTTTTTTATATTTTTACACGCTTGAATTCTTTGCGAAAATAATTTTATTAAAATATCAATAACTAAAAATATTATATAATGGCCCTAACGAGAAAAATTCAGGAATTAAAAAAGAAAAGGGAAGCTGTTCAGATGGGTGGCGGGGAGAAAGCCATAGAGAAGCAGGAGGCAATGGGCAAAATGACTGCCCGCCAAAGGGTAATTACACTTCTGGATGAAGATTCCTTTCATGAATATGACTTATTCGTTGAGCATGAAGCCCGCGATTTTGATATGGATAAGAAGGTCCTTCATGGTGACGGGGTTATAATAGGAACGGGTACAATATATGGCCAGTCGGTGTGTGTTTTTGCTCAGGATTTCACTGTTGCAGGGGGATCACTGGGACTTATGCATGCGAGGAAGATTACTAAAATCATGGACCATGCTTTGAAAATGAGAGTGCCCTTAATTGGCATTAATGATTCAGGGGGAGCACGTATCCAGGAGGGTGTAAATTCACTTGCTGGTTATGGGGAAATATTTTTCAGAAATACACTCTCATCAGGTGTAATACCTCAGATTTCGGTGATTCTCGGACCCTGTGCAGGTGGAGCGGTCTATTCTCCTGCATTAACTGATTTCGTGTTTGTGGTAGATAAAATTTCAAAAATGTTCATTACGGGACCGGAAGTAATTAAAACTGTTCTTGGTGAAGAGATATCCATGGATGACCTGGGCGGGGCAAAAGTTCATAGTGAGATAACCGGGAATGCCCATTTTTATGCCGACAGTGAGCTTGAATGTTTCGAACAGATAAAAAAACTGATGACTTTTCTGCCATGGAGCAATGATCAGAAGGCTAAAAAGCATGAACCTGCGGAGCCAAAACCTGAATATAAGATAGGTGAAATTGTGCCTGATGATCCCCGCCAGCCATATGATGTAAGGGATGTTGTCAGGGCAGTATGCGACAACTCTGAATTTTTTGAAATTCAGGAGCACTGGGCAGGGAACATAGTAATTGGTTTTGCCAGGATGAATGGTGAGACCTGCGGTTTTGTATGTAACCAGCCATTAGTTCTGGCAGGTGTCCTTGATGTCGATTCGGCGGATAAAGCGGCACGCTTCATACGCTTTTGCGATGCTTTTAATATACCAATTATTACTTTTGTTGATATACCGGGATATCTTCCCGGAGTGGAACAGGAACACGCCGGTGTGATAAGGCATGGAGCCAAGGTATTATATGCCTATAGTGAGGCAACGGTACCGAAAATGACGGTTATTATTCGTAAAGCCTACGGAGGTGGTTATATTGCCATGAGCTCACGTCATCTGCGGGCGGATTTTGTATTTGCCTGGCCGGGAGCAGAAATAGCTGTAATGGGACCTGAGGGTGCCGCTAATATTATATTCAAAAAAGAGATAATGGATGCTGAGAATCCTGAGGAAATGAGGAAACTGAAAGTTAAGGAATACAAGGAGAAGTTTGCCAATCCTTATGTTGCAGCAGCGCGCGGATATGTCGATTCTGTTATCGAGCCTTCTGAAACAAGGAAATTGTTGCTGCATGCTATTGAAGTAGCAAAACAGAAATCCATAAACTTACCTAAAAAGAAA
>CAZBUF010000355.1:0-8506 GCA_964495025.1 uncultured Bacteroidales bacterium
TGGGATTCAAACTGGTACGGAGGCAAGAACTATGCTGATAAAATTGCCGAAGATTTTAAAATTCGTGAGTATCTTAATACAAGGCTCAGTAAAGCGAGCATATCCAAGATTATTATTGAACGCACTCTAAAGCTCATAACAGTTACTGTTAATACGGCAAGGCCAGGTATAATTATCGGTAAAGGAGGGCAGGAAGTAGATAAGCTAAAAGAGGAATTAAAGAAGATCACGAACAAGGAAATCCAGATTAATATATTTGAAGTTAAAAGGCCCGAGCTGGATGCTACAATAGTTGCAAATAATATATCAAAACAGGTCGAAGGTAAAATATCATACAGAAGAGCCATTAAAATGGCTATTGCCTCAACAATGAGGATGGGCGCAGAAGGAATAAAGGTAATGATCTCAGGCAGACTGGGTGGAGCTGAGATGGCACGTTCTGAGATGTATAAAGAAGGCAGAACACCTTTGCACACGCTTAGGGCAGATATAGATTATGCTATAGCCCAGGCCCTGACAAAAGTCGGATTAATAGGAATAAAAGTCTGGATATGCAAGGGAGAAATTTATGGCAAAAGGGACCTGTCCCCAAACATAGGAGCAAAAAGTTCAAAACCAAAAGGCAATATTAAAAAACGCAGAAAATAATAAATAGGGCAATATATACTGACAATTAACAATTAATAAAAATGCTACAACCAAATAAAACAAAATACAGGCGCAGCCAAAAGGGAAAAATGAAAGGAAATGCCCAGAAAGGCAATACCCTGGCGTTTGGCTCATTTGGAATAAAAGCTTTGGAATCAGCATGGATCACAGGCAGGCAGCTTGAAGCGGCACGTCAGGCTGTAACAAGGCACATGAAACGTGAAGGCCAGATATGGATAAGGATATTTCCTGACAAGCCCATCACAAAAAAGCCTGCTGAAGTACGAATGGGGAAAGGTAAAGGTGCCCCGGAAGGATTTGTTGCTCCCGTCACACCGGGAAGAATAATACTTGAAGCTGAAGGTGTACCTTTTGATGTTGCAAAAGAAGCTCTGCGGCTTGCAGCACAAAAATTGCCCATTACTACCAGGTTTGTTGTCAGACATGATTATATGGTAAACTAAAATAATTTGCTATGAAAATTTCGGAAATTGAAGGACTTACTATTAAGGAGATCGAAGAAAGGCTTGACAATGAGAAGACTTTTCTAATTCGTCAGAGATTAAATCATGCTATTTCTCCGCTTGACAATCCTATGAAAATTAAGGAAACTAAAAAAACCATAGCCAGATTATTTACAATACTTAAAAAAAAGAAAACGGAAGAAATTAAAAACAAATAATTTATTTTAAATGATAAACAGAAATCATCGAAAGGAGCGTGTGGGTATTGTGGTAAGTAACAAAATGGATAAATCTATTTTGGTCACTGAAAAACGAAAGATGAAGCATCCCATTTACGGAAAATTCATCAACAAGACTACAAAATTTATGGCTCATGATGAAAAAAATGAGTGTAATATTGGTGATCTGGTAAAGATTATGGAAACGCGGCCTTTGAGCAAAAATAAAAAATGGAGATTAATAGAAATAATTGAAAGAGCTAAATAGTTATGATACAGCAAGAATCTAGATTATCTGTTGCAGATAACAGTGGAGCAAAAGAAGTTTTGTGCATCAGGGTTCTGGGTGGTACAAAAAAAAGGTATGCCAGAATCGGAGATACGGTTGTTGTAACCGTTAAAAATGCGATACCCTCAGGCGAAGTAAAGAAAGGGACAGTTAGTAAAGCCATTGTTGTAAGAACAAAAAAGGAAATTCGCAGATCTGACGGATCATACATTCGCTTTGATGATAACGCTTGTGTTCTGCTTAATAATGCGGATGAACTCAGGGGCACAAGAATATTTGGCCCGGTGGCACGCGAGCTACGTGACAAGTACATGAAAATTATATCACTGGCCCCCGAAGTACTATAACCGGTTTAAATTTTGTACAGATGCAGAAAAAATTAAATATTAAAAAAGGAGATACGGTATTTGTTATCACTGGCGAATATAAGGGCCAGAAAGGCAGGGTGCTTGAGATCTCCCGTGAAAAGAACAAAGCAATAATTGAGGGTATAAATATGATATCGAAACATACAAAACCTAACTCTAAACATCCTCAGGGCGGAATTATTAAACAGGAAGCACCGGTGCATTTGTCAAATCTTATGATCGTGGATCCTTCGTCAGGAGAACCAACAAGAATTGGCAGAAAACTTAATAAAGCAAATAAACTTGTCAGATATTCAAAAAAATCAGGAGAGGAAATAAAATAATGACTCATATACCTAATCTTAAAAAGAAATATAAGGAAGAAATTATTCCTGCGCTGACCAAAGAATTTGGATACACATCTGTAATGCAGGTTCCCCAACTTAAGAGAATAGTCATTAACCAGGGAGTAGGTCAGGCTGTGGCTGATAAGAAACTTGTTGATGTGGCTCAGGAAGAGCTTACAATAATAACAGGGCAGAAAGCAATACAAACACTCTCAAAGAAAGATATTTCCAATTTCAAGTTAAGAAAAAAAATGCCTATTGGAGTTAAGGTCACGCTGAGAAAGGATAAAATGTATGAATTCCTTGAAAGGTTGATCTGCACATCACTTCCGAGAATCAGGGATTTCAGGGGATTGAATACAAAGTTCGATGGAAGGGGCAACTATAATCTGGGCATACAGGAACAGATTATATTTCCGGAGATTGATATTGACAAAATAGTCAAGATCATGGGCATGGAAATTACTTTTGTAACAACTGCAAAAACTGATGAAGAAGGACTTTCATTATTGAAGGAATTTGGTTTACCTTTTAAAAATATTAAAAAAAGTTAGTATGGCTAAAGAATCTATGAAAGCTCGTGAAATCAAGCGTAGAAAAATGATAGATAAATATTCTAAAAAAAGAGCTATGCTTAAAGCTGACGGAGATTACCAGGGATTAAGCCGGTTGCCGCGAAATTCAAATCCTATAAGGCTGCATAACAGATGCCAGTTAACCGGCAGGCCCAGGGGTTATATGAGGCAATTCGGGCTCAGCAGAATATCATTCAGGCAAATGGCTTCCGAAGGATTGATCCCGGGAGTGAAAAAGGCCAGCTGGTAAATATAAATGATTATACCATTGTAAATCGTAATTATTAAACAGATAATTTTTATGACAGATCCTATTGCCGATTATTTGACCAGAATAAGAAATGCTATAATGGCCAAGCATAGAGTAGTTGAGATTCCCTGTTCGAATCTTAAAAAAGATATAACCAAGATCCTTTATGCTCAAGGTTATATACTTAATTATAAATTTATTGATGATCCAATACAAGGTAAAATAAAAATAGCATTAAAATATAATCCTGATACGAAACTTCCGGCTATTAAATCCATTAAAAGAATCAGCCGTCCGGGATTAAGGAAGTATGCCGGAAAAGATAATATCCCAAGAGTTTTAAACGGGCTGGGAGTTGCTATACTGTCAACATCAAAAGGCGTAATGACAGATAAGGAAGCCCGGACAAATCAGGTCGGTGGCGAGATTTTATGCTATGTACATTAAAATGGAGGAATAATAAATGTCAAGAATAGGACTATTGCCGGTTAAAATTCCGGAAGGCGTAACAGTAACCATTAATCCGGGAAATATTATCAATATAAAGGGACAGCTGGGAGAACTGAGTCAGAAGGTCGATCCCGATATCAAGGTTGAAGTGAAAGATAATATTTTAACCGTATCAAGGCCCACTGAGCAGAAAAGGCATAAAGCCCTTCACGGTTTATACCGCTCTTTGATAAATAATATGGTTGTAGGAGTTTCCAAAGGATATGTCATTCAGCAGGAGCTGGTTGGGGTTGGTTACAGAGCTGAAGTAAAAGGACAGATACTTGAATTAAATCTGGGTTACTCGCATGATATTCATATTGAGCTGCCCAAAGAAATATCAGTGGAAGCTAAAACTGAAAGGAGGAGAAATCCTGTGATAACACTTAAAAGTGCTGATAAACAACTTATCGGCCAGGTTGCTGCAAAAATTCGTTCATTTAGAAAACCTGAACCTTATAAAGGTAAGGGAATAAAGTTTGTGGGTGAAAAACTCAGGAAAAAGGCCGGTAAATCCGCAAGTGTATAATTATTGAATAAACTTTTTTATAATGGCTATAGATAAGCAAAACAGAAGATTTAGAATTAAAAAAAGAATCAGAAAGGTAATCTTCGGCACAAAAGAAAAACCAAGATTAACTGTTTTCAGAAGCAATAAGCAGTTATATGCCCAGTTTATTAATGATTCCGAAGGGAATACTTTGCTTGCAGTATCTTCTCTTAACAAAGAAATAGCTGAAAAGAAAAATATAACTAAAATTGAACAGGCAAAACTCGTTGGAAAACTTGCAGCTGAAAAATCAAAAGATGCCGGTATAACGAATATTGTTTTCGACAGAAATGGCTATCTCTATCATGGCAGGGTGAAAGCTTTTGCTGAAGCAGCCAGAGAAGGTGGATTAAAATTTTAAAACTATGTCAACAACAAGTATAAGAAGAGTAAGAACTACCGATTTAGACCTGAAAGACCGGTTAGTTAGTATACAGAGAGTCACAAAAGTTACCAAGGGTGGCCGCACATTTAGCTTCTCCGCCGTAGTAGTTGTGGGAAATGAAGATGGTATTGTCGGCTTCGGACTGGGTAAGGCCAATGAGGTCACTACTGCTATCGCCAAAGGAGTGGAAGATGCAAAGAAAAATCTGATAAAGGTCCCTGTCTCAAAAGGTACTATACCGCACGAGCAGTTTTCCAAGTACGAGGGAGCAAAAGTGTTCATTAAGCCGGCATCAAACGGAACAGGGGTCAAGGCAGGAGGCGCTATGCGTGCAGTATTTGAAAGTGTAGGAATAACTGACATACTGGCTAAATCAAAAGGCTCTTCAAACCCTCATAATCTTGTTAAAGCTACATTTGCCGCTTTATTACAACTCAGAGATGCATATACTGTAGCACAGCAAAGAGGTATTAGTTTAGATAAGGTTTTTAACGGTTAAGCTTGTATAAAATTTTTTCAGATGGCTAAAATAAAAGTAACACAAATAAAAAGCAGGATAGGAAGTACAAAAAGGCAAAAAAGAACGCTCGATGCTCTCGGGCTGACAAAAATGCACAAAACTGTTGAAATCGAAGCCACACCACAAATAATGGGAATGGTTAATAAAGTGATACACCTGGTAAATATTGAAAAAAATAATTAATTAAAGATATTTCTGAAGATATGGACTTAAGTAGCATAAAACCGGCAAAAGGCTCAGTAAAAAGTAAAACAAGGCTTGGAAAAGGGCAGGGCTCCGGAAAAGGAGGTACCTCAGCAAAAGGACATAAGGGAGCAAAATCCCGGTCAGGCAATAAAAGGAAAAAAGGCTTCGAAGGTGGGCAAATGCCACTGCAGAGAAGAGTGCCCAAGTATGGTTTTACTAATATTAACAGAAAAGATTATAAAGGAATTAATATAAGTACTTTGCAGTCATTAGCTGACAAAAAGAACCTTACTTCAATTGACGCTCAAACGTTAATTGATGCAGGACTTGCGTCAAAGAACAATCTGATAAAGATATTAGGCAATGGTAAACTGACTTCCAAACTTGAAGTGAAAGCCCATGCATTTTCAAAATCTGCTAAGGTAGCTATTGAAGCTTTAAAAGGTACTGCAGTAAAAATCTAACTGAATGAAAGCATTTATTGAAACAATTAAAAACATTTATAAGATTGAGGAGCTTAGATCAAGGATCCTGTATACTCTTGGTATACTGTTAATTTATCGCCTTGGTGCGAAAATAGTATTGCCGGGAGTTGACCCTTCTCAATTACAATTATTGCAGCAAAGAGCATCCCAGGGGGTATTAGGATTGCTAAACATGTTCTCGGGCGGTGCATTTGCAAATGCTTCAGTTTTTGCGCTGGGGATTATGCCTTATATTTCTGCTTCAATAGTTGTTCAGTTACTAGGTATTGCAATACCATATTTTCAGAGATTACAAAAAGAAGGAGAGAGCGGCAGAAGAAAGATCAATCAGATAACAAGGTACCTCACCGTAGGTATTCTTATTATCCAGGCTCCTACTTACCTGACACAGATACCCCTCGAAGCAAGGGTTATGCAAAGAATGTTTGTTCCTTTTTCCATACTAATTCTCACAACAGGTACAATGTTTATTATGTGGCTTGGGGAAAGGATAACGGACAAGGGAATTGGCAACGGAATATCATTAATTATTATGATTGGCATAATAGCACGGTTCCCGTTCGCTATCTCCAGTGAGCTTATTGCAAGGCTGGAAAAACAAGGAGGAGGATTGGTAGCTTTTCTTGTAGAAATCGTGTTTCTGTTCCTTGTATTTGTTATCAGCATATTACTGGTGCAGGGGACACGAAGGATACCGGTACAATATGCAAAAAGGATCGTTGGCAACAAACAGTACGGCGGTGTGAGGCAATATATACCTCTTAAAGTAAATGCTGCCGGTGTTATGCCAATAATCTTCGCACAGGCAATAGTTATGCTGCCATTGTCTTTTGCCCGCTATGGAGGAGATTCATTATCAGGTTTTGTATCAGCATTTGCTGATCCTGCAGGATTTCTATATAATACTACCAATGCGCTTCTTATCGTATTATTTACATATTTCTATACTGCTATTACTATTAATCCCAATCAGATGGCAGAAGATATGAAAAAGAACGGGGGTTTCATTCCTGGTGTTAAGCCCGGAAGAAAGACCGCTGAGTTTCTGGATAATATAATGTCTAGAATTACATTGCCGGGCTCAATATTCCTGGCATTTGTAGCGATACTGCCTGCCTTTGCAATGAAAGCAGGAATTACAAGGGGGTTTGCTTATTTCTACGGAGGTACTTCATTGCTTATTATGGTCGGAGTTATTCTTGACACATTGCAACAAATTGAAAGCCATCTGCTTATGCGGCATTATGATGGCCTTATGAAATCAGGAGGAAGGATTAAGGGGAGAGCCGGAGGAGCAGCTTCTTCCATGTAACAATTATTTACGTTCTTTGATGATTCTTATAAAAACAGAAGAAGAGATTGAATTACTCAGAAAAAGCAATCATCTTGTATCTAAAACCCTGGGTGAGATTGCCACACGTATAAGACAAGGCATTTCAACCCTGGAACTGGACAGGTTTGCGGAAGAATATATACTTGACAATGGCGGGATACCTGGCTTCAAAGGATATAACAACTATCCTAATACTCTGTGTACTTCGGTAAACAGTGAGGTTGTTCACGGTATACCTTCTTCCTATGAGCTTAGGGACGGAGATATAATATCGATTGATTGCGGAGTGATATTAAATGGGTATTACGGGGATTCAGCATATACTTTTTCAATTGGTGATATTGATAAAGTTACAGATAAGCTGCTTAAAGTAACAAAAGAATCTCTTTATAAGGGTATTGAGTGTGCTGTTGATGGACGAAGACTGGGTGATATTGGCTATGCAATTCAGAATCATTGTGAAAGTGCAGGATTTTCAGTAGTGAGGGAAATGGTTGGGCACGGACTGGGGAAAAACCTGCATGAACCACCTGAAGTACCCAACTATGGCAGAAGAGGAAAAGGTATTATGCTCAGAAAGGGAATGGTCATTTGTATTGAACCTATGATAAACACAGGAAAAAAAGAGATCATGCAGGACAAAGACGGATGGACCATAAGGACAACTGACAAAAAACCATCGGCGCATTATGAACTGGCAGTGGCAGTGAACAAGGACAATGCTGATATATTATCTACATTCAGGTATATTGAAGAAGTAATTAATAATTAAAATATATAGTAACTAAGTTATTTAAATAATTACAATGGCAAAACAACCTTCAATTGAACAGGATGGCATTATAAAAGAAGCATTATCAAACGCTATGTTCAGAGTTGAGCTTGAAAATGGTCATATAATAACTGCCCATATTTCCGGAAAAATGAGAATGCATTATATAAAAATTCTCCCCGGCGACAAGGTAAAAGTTGAAATGTCACCGTACGATCTTACAAAAGGGAGAATAACATTTAGATATAAATAATTAAAACTAAACTGAAATGAAGGTTCGAGCATCAGTTAAAAAGCGTACTTCTGATTGCAAGATTGTAAGAAGAAAAGGACGCATATATGTAATAAATAAAAAGAATCCCCGGCATAAACAAAGGCAGGGTTAATATGCTATTTATTTTTTTAAAATTATAAAATTTAGATTATGGCAAGAATTGTTGGTGTCGATTTACCTAAAAACAAAAGAGGAGAAATAGGTTTGACGTATATTTTTGGTATAGGACGTAGCATTTCTAATAAAATACTTCAGGAAGCAGGCGTGGATAAAAATATCAAGGTAAAAGACTGGACTGATGATCAGATTAGCAACATTAGAAAAGTAATTAATGAGAATTACAAGGTTGAAGGTGAGCTACGATCAAATGTTCA
>CAZBUF010000356.1:0-5074 GCA_964495025.1 uncultured Bacteroidales bacterium
TTAACGAGGGAGATATTGTATTATCTAACAAAAATAGTACGAACAAGGTACTAAGTAAATATTATAATTACGATATTATTGAAAGTTGCAGAGATTCTGAATTTATAAAGATTATAAGCAGGAAAAGTGACCAGGAAGAATCAAAATCAGATAAAAACAAAACTTTAAATTGATATTATTTCTAAGCATGTAAATAAAAATATTAAGAAATTTGTAACTATTTAATACCTGAAATACGTAAAGGTTATTCAAAGTACCCAAATTTGCTTTTAAATAAAATTATATAAATAAATCCTGAAATTCTCTTTAAATGAAAAAATTATTATAGAAAACGATACAATCTTTATGGATTATTATGGGGATAATGACGCATATGTTACACAGGTAAAACTTGTTGACACTGCCGGGGTAATTGGGTTGGCACAGAAATTTTCGCTTGTCAATAACAGTGAAATTGTTGTCCCCGATGATGATATATTTGACTGGGCATCTGATGAAAGCTTCTCAATTGAATTCTGGTTTAAGATGTATACCGGCAATATAATTATAAGAAAATAAATACGGATAAATTTTAATAAAAAAATACTTGTATTTGGTCTCAAAATAAGTTATATTCATAAAAATGATTTTATTATCTTCTGAATAAAATTTAACTTGCATACAAAATCTGATATTAAGTGTATAAAAAAATAATTAAAAAAATAAAAAAATGAAAAAAATCTACAAGGCATTTTATATTATTATTTTGGGTGTTGCTGTATCAGCATTTACTAATAATTTATCGGCACAACCAGTTAACTTTGACAATACTCCCGACACTATCGCTGTAGTTCTTAAACCATATACATATTATGCTACCGCTACTGCATCGCCTGCCGTCAATAACTATTCATTGGATATTTCATTGGCAGGAATGCTTATAAATTCATCAACTGGTTTAATAACATGGACTCCAACAACTGCAACAAGTGGAGGAAGAGTAGTTGTAAGAGCAACAAACAGTGAAATGGAGACAGGAACTCAGGAATTTTATATTTATGTATCTTCCGGAGTTGAATGTGCTTCAAATGTTGAGGCTTACTGGAGGCTTGATGAACAGGAAGGACCAACCTATAAAGATTCCTATGGAACTGCCGACGCTAACACTAATAGTGGTGGTTCTCTCATTGACACAATTGGTATGGTGCATAGAGCCCAGATATTTGACCCGTTAAACGATAATCAGTTAAGTGTACCTAACAATGATGTATTTAACTGGGGTACTGAGGATGATTTTTCAATTGAATTCTGGTATAATAACAGGATAGATGATCTTGATTCTTATTATGTAATGATCGGAAGAAATGAAGGATCTGCCGGTATGCACTGGTGGATTGGAATGAATCAAAATGAAAATGTATTTTTGTATATTCGTATGCCTTCGGGTCCTGATTTAGTAGACAGTGTCAATTTATCATCCAGTTTTAATACATGGTATCATGTTGTTGCGGTTAGAGATGCACAAGCAGATGAAATAAAATTATATCGCAATGGTGTTCCTTCAGCCGGTGTAAGTTATAGCGGAGGAGGTTATGGCTTCTCATCAACAGTAGATTTAACTATGGGATGGCTTAAGCCAGGGCCGGGAGATGGAACAGAAAAATATCAATATGATGGTAAATTAGATGAAATTGTTATATATAATGAGGCTTTATCACAAGCTCAAGTAATTCAAAAATATAATAATGGATTAGCAAATTATCCGGCTTGTCCGTACGACAATTTTGCCCCGCAGTTCAGAACTGATCCGGTAACTATTGCTTATGAAGATGCTCCGAATAGCTATCAGTTTATAGTAAATGATATTGATGCAGGTGATGTTTTAGTTTATGATTATGATACAAAACCTGCATGGTTAAATTTCGATGCAGGAACAAGAACTTTATCAGGTACACCTACGAATAATGATGTTGGAAGCGACTCTGTAGTTATTAAAGTAAACGACGGAAGTATTGATGTATATCAAAGATTTCTGCTTACAGTAGTAAATACAAATGATCCTCCTGTTATTACTTCATCTGAAGTCGCAACAGTTAATGAAGATGAACCTTATTCATATGACGTTGAGGCTAATGATGTTGATGCCGGAGATAATCTTACTTTCTCACTTCAGCCTCCAACACCCGGCTGGTTATCTGTTAATGCATCTTCCGGTTTAATAACAGGTACGCCGCCGCTTAACGATACTTCGTCATATAATGTAACTGTAAGGGTGACGGACGATTCCTCCGCTTATGACGAACAAACATATATACTTGATATCCTTTCGGTAAACGATGCACCTGTAATTACCGGACAATTACCACTTGAGGTTGATGAGGATAATCCATTGCTTATACAGTTGAGTGATGTTACTTATACTGATAGTGATAACGGGCCGGAAGATATAACATTAACCGTTGTAGACGGCACTGATTACAGCGTAGTGGCAAATACTATTACTCCTGATCTGAATTTCTTCGGTGCCCTGGTTGTTGATATAGAATTAAGTGACCTTGACAGTATTACAAACGGGCAACTGGATGTTACCGTGAACCCGATAAATGATCCTCCGGTAATAACATCACTCCCTGAAGATACGGCATGGGAAGGCCAGTCATATTCATATGTATTTAATGCTACAGATGCAGAAATGGATGTTCTGGAATATAGCATACCGAAAAAGCCAACCTGGTTAACCTGGGTTGCAGGAATAAGAACACTTTCCGGCACACCCGGCTTCGTTGATATAGGAACAGATACGCTTACAATAAGGGTAATCGGCGCAACTGATACTGTGAATGCTACTATTATCATACAAGTACTGTCTGGAAATATTCCTCCTCATATAACATCTTCACCGGTTACAGCAGTTAATGAGGATGAAATGTATCTTTATAATATAACTTTTGAAGATGAAGATATTGGTGATGTAGTAACATTAACCTGTCCGGTGAGGCCCGCGTGGCTGACTTTCAACCAGGGAGCAGAGTTGCTTTCAGGTACACCTACAAACGACCAGGTTGGAACAGAACCTTCTGTTGATTACCTTGTTCAACTAAGGGTATACGACGGTAAACAGGAATCGACACAAACATTCTATGTAACTGTTACAAATATTAATGATGCACCGGTAATTGTCGGACAAAATGATACTATCGGGGAATATATTGGTAATCCTTTAACTATTGATTTAAGTAACGTGGATGTTGAAGATGTGGATAATCTTATGGGTGACCTGACTCTTACTGTTCTTCCGAATCCAGGATATTATTCACAGATCGGTAATGACATAACTATTAGTGCCGGTGTTACCGACAGGTTAGTAGAAGTTAATGTAAGAGTTTCGGATCTTGAGCCACTGCAGGATGAAGCTATATTATATGTTAAAGTCCTGGATTTTGTCGGGATCAGAGATCTTGCCGAATCAAATAACCTGGTTGAAAAAATATACCCGGTACCGGCAGGTGAATTTATAAAATTCGTTGTTAATCCTGTTAGTGACTTTACGATTGAAATCATTGATATAACAGGTAAGACTGTCTTTGAAGAGCAGTATACAAAAGACGACAAGCTTGTTGAAATAAATACAGGTAATATCCCGTCAGGCTTATACCTCTTCGAGGTAAAAAGCAAATCAGAATATCAGGTTGGAAGAATTACTGTCTCTAATAAATAAGAAGAATGATTTATTAAATAATATGATATGAGTTATAAATAAAACCCAGCTTTTATAAAAGTTGGGTTTTATTTTTTATACAATTTTTTTAATTACAGTATTAAAATCTTGCCATGAGAAAAGTTTATCTATATTTAGTTTTACTGCTTATTGGTGTTTCATCTTTAAAAACAGTATACAGCCAGGCGATATGGTTTACAACAGTGCCTGATACTGTTGCCGCTGTAGATGAACTGTATGTTTATGATGCCAATGTTTATTCCGCCGACAGTGATACTTCATTTGTACTGGAGGTTGCCCCTGACGGCATGAATATAAATGGAACAAACGGACTTATTACCTGGACGCCAACAGATATTACTGATGGAGGGAAAGTAGTAATCAGGGCTTCCAATTCAGGAAATACTAACACCCAGGAATTTTATACTTATATTACAGGACCACCTGATTGTGATACCAGCACAATAGTATACTGGAAACTTGATGAAACAGAAGGTCCCGTATATAAAGATTCCTATAGAACACATAATGCATTTGTATCTGTTAATGAACCGGGTGATAGTTCAGGCGTTGTCGGAAAATGTCAGAAGTTTATACCATGGCCGTTTATTGAGATGACTGCTCCTGATCATAGTGATTTTGACTTTGAGCCGGATCAGAGTTTTTCTATTTCTTTCTGGTTTAAGACAAGCGAAGCTGATTATGATACAACTGGAGTAATTATCGGCAGAAATGACGGTTCAGGTAATGTGCACTGGTGGGTAGGAGTAGATCCGGATAATAAACTCACTTTTATTGTTAGAGATTTTAGTAAACCAGCACCTGATTATGCTGCTAAAGCTCACCTGTCAGGTCTTTTATTATATAACAACCCAAATACCTGGCATCATGGTGTTGCAGTTCATGATGCTGAGAATAACAAAATAAGGATATATTTTGATGGATCTTCAGATACCCACTCGGATGATTATAATGCTCTTAATAGTCCCGGATTATCGGCAACATCACCTTTATGCATTGGTTTCCTTAATAAAGCAGGTGATGACTATCAATATCCTTTTCATGGATCGCTAGATGAGGTTATTATTATTAACAAGGCTCTTTCAGCTACTGAAATTGATACTTTATACAACAGGGGAAATAGCGGACGGCCGGCCTGTAATCAGGGAAACTCAGCCCCGCTATTCAGAACCAACCCTATTACTGAAGGTTATGAAGATAATTTATATTCATACCAGTTTCTTGCCGACGATGTTAACTCAGGTGATGTTTTAACTTACTATGTTGATAAGAATCCTGTGTGGTTTAATGTTAACCTGGGGATGAGAACATTATCGGGAATACCTGTCAACGCCAATGTCGGGAGCGACTCTGTGG
>CAZBUF010000357.1:0-9960 GCA_964495025.1 uncultured Bacteroidales bacterium
TATTACGGTACTCCCTAACGCATGATGTGAACCTTGCTTTTCCACCATTCGTTATCGCTAAATAAACAGAGGATATATATTCCGGGTTTTATATCATACTCTGATAACTGAATGCTCCCCCTGTGTTTACTAGCATCAATTGCGGCCGTTTCGGCAATATTAGCTCCCATGATGTTATATAACCTGCCTTGCAGGTCTGATCCCAGGTTTTCCGGAATAGTGAATAAAAGATTATCATTTTCCATCCATACTGCAATCTCAGATTCACTTTCGCTGCGACCGGCATCATGTATAGCTAATGCGTCGCTTTTCACAAGTATCACATCTCCGTTATCAGGAATGGCATCAAAAACGATATACCTGTCGGGACCGATCTCCATAACCTTTGTATCTGCTTCCAGTCCGTTCTGTGTTGCCATGGCAGAGGGCCAACCCGCCGGCAATGGCCTGCGTATTGAAACCGGAAAGTTATATATTGTGTTGTCCAGTGTATCAGTGATCCCAATTATTATAGAATCTGCCTGTAAGCTCAACTCTGTAACTGATACACTGTTACGTTCGCGTATATACCTGACCACATTGCCAAATGTGGATACCCAGTATTTATCACGGTTCGCATCCAGATATTCAAGACTTTCCCTGAGGATGGTTGATGACAGGGACGAATATCCGCCATCATCGTCAATGCCATGAATCAGGTACACACACCAGCCGGACGAGGTTGCTGTATTTGCCGCCTTATCGTTGAAATTCTTTGTAGTTTTTATCGTTCCCTCACTGCCACACATTATGGAGCTTATAGTTAAAAAGTCAGGGGGCGTGCTTTGTTCAACATAACCCTGGCAGTGGCGTGCAGCAATGTAGTACTTACTGCATATTGTATCTATCCCGGGTTCACAGAATGGATAAGCTATTGTCAGGCATTGCTGGCCGCTGATCTCAGAGTTGATGGTGTTCTGTGAGTTCTTTAGCTGAGCATCCTGCTGTTCAGGTGTAAGATCACCCAAATGCGGGTGACTAGTTGTATGACTACCTACTTCATGGCCTTGCGCCACAACATTGTTCAAATTTGAATAGTTTGGCGACCAGCCTGTCACCGGGAAAAATGTTACATCATAGTCAAATTCATTAAATATAGGTACAGCAACCGGATACTGATTGGAACACCAGTCATCCAGTGTGTAAGTTATCGCAGCGTCACAAAAGCCCTGCCATAATCCAACTTCGTAAGGCGGATCAACTGTTTGTGAATTTACCGTAGAGCTTGGTCTGATAAGCGCTACAGACAAAATAGCCAACATATAGATTTTTATATGCATAATACTGTGAAATAAATTTATTATATATAAAAATATTATTCGTTATTCTTCTACAAGTGTTATCCTGGATTCTAATGTAACTACGCCGGTTCGGGGCTGTCCCCCTCCTGCTGAGATCTCAAAATTTCCAGGTAACACAACTTTCTCATTTTCATCATTAATTACGGAGAATGCATCAGAGGCGAGCACAAATTTAACCTTTTTTAATTCTCCGGCAATGAGCCTTATTCTTTTAAATCCGCTGAGTTTTATGTTTGCTGTGGGAAAGGGCGGGTTAAGGTTTTTCACATATACCTGTACTACTTCCTCCCCATCCACATTACCGGTATTATTAACATTCACCGTAACAACCACATCATCGCCTGCTTTATGCTTCTTCTTTACCTTAAGGTCGCTGTACCCGAATGTTGTATAGCTCAGCCCGTAACCAAAGGGATAAAGTGCTTCCCCCTTAAAGTACTGATAGGTATGACCGGTAAGATGATACTGGTCAAAAGGCGGCAGATCATCTACGGACCGGTAAAAAGTTACCGGCAGGCGCCCGCCCGGATTATAATCGCCGAAAATAACGTCGGCTATGGCCTGCCCCCCGGCCTGCCCCGGGTACCATGCATGAAGTATTGCAGGTATCTGATCATTTTCGCGATCCACGGCTATGGCGCTTCCGCCAAGTAAAACAAGGACAACAGGTTTACCCAGCGCCTGCACCTCTTTTATAAGCTCCTGCTGAACACCGGGGAGATCAAGCGTCGTCCTGTCACCACCTTTAAAGCCCTCAATTTCAACTTCCATCTGTTCCCCTTCCAGCCTGGCTGACAATCCCATACACATTACGACTATATCTGCCTTTTTTGCAATCTGTAGCGCTTCGCTTTTTAGTTCACGTGACAAATCCTTACAGGGAACTGACCATACCAGTTCAACCTGTGCAACTCCATATGTCTCACCGGCCTCTACCCTTATTCTGTATTTCTTTCCTGCTTCCATATATAACGGCCCCGACTTTTTCAATCTCGGGTCATTGTATTCATCCCTGAAATGATATGGTGTGTTTACAATAAGACTGTCATTTAAGTACATGTCAGTTTTACAGGTTGTGATAAATCCCAGTTGATAAATACCCGTTTTACCGGCAGTAAGTTCACCGCTCCAGATCACACCAAAATCATCAGCATCCATTTCGCTTCGTGGTGCCGACTCACCCCAGTCGGAATCCAGCTCCCTATCCACTCCTGAATATAATACCGGACCCATATGGTCATGTGTACCGAAATAATCAACCTTTAATCCCTTTTCATTTTCATATGATAAAGTCCCTGAAGGTACCTTATCGAACTCAGGATATCCCCTGACCAGTTCACAACCCCTGGCATATAAAACTTCTGATATACCGCTGACCTTTTCCCTGATCCCCCGCAAAGGTGTTACAGGATCGGATGGCAGTCCGTTATAATTTCCGAGCATCATGTACCATTGGTCTGCATCAGGACCAATAACAGCTATTGTGCCAATATCTTTTTTCAGGGGTAGCAGGTTATCCTTGTTTTTTAATAATACAATCGATTTGCGTGCTGCCTCCAGGGCGAGGTCCTTATGTTTTTTACAATCCAGTATATCATAGGGTATCTTTGCATATTTCACCATCTCCGGGGGATCAAACATCCCAAGCCTGAACCGTGCAGTAAATAACCTCTTTACAGCAACATCCAGCTCTTCCTCCATGATAAGTCCTTTTTTTACAGCTTCCAGCAGCCCCGTATAGACAGTGCCGCAATTCAAATCACACCCTGCTTTCACGGCCATTGAAGAAGCTTCAGCAGCGGTACCGGCTAGTTTATGATTGCGGTAGATATCACCTATAGCACCGCAATCGGACACGATATACCCGTCAAAACCCCATTCATCCCTTAGTATCTCATTCATCAGCCTGTTGCTGCCGCAGCATGCTTCACCTTCATAACGGTTATAGGCACACATCACCGAATAAGCCTTACCTTCTTTTATTCCCATTTCAAACTGGGGAAGATAAAACTCCCTGATCTCCCTCTCACCGGCTTTTGCATCAAAGGAATGGCGGTCAGGTTCAGGGCCGCTGTGAACAGCAAAGTGTTTCACCGTAGCTATTGTCTTAAAGTATTTGGGATCATCGCCCTGCAATCCTCTTATGAATTGTACTCCCATTTTACCTGTTAAATACGGATCCTCGCCGTAAGTTTCCTGCCCTCGTCCCCATCTGGGATCCCTGAAAATGTTAATGTTCGGTGACCAGAAAGTCAGACCCTGGTATATCAGGCGCTTGTCCTTTCTCAGGAATTCATGGTGCTTTGCCCTCGCCTCGTCAGAGATCGCAACGGATATCCTATACATAAGCTCTTCGTCCCATGTGGCTCCCAATCCAACAGACTGGGGGAACACGGTAGCCAGGCCTGCCCGGGCAACCCCGTGCAAACATTCGTTCCACCAGTTATATTCCGGAATGCCCAGCCGTTCAACTGAAGGCGCCGCATTCATCATCTGAGAAACTTTCTCTTTAAGGGTCAATCTGCTGACAAGGTCATTTACCCTCTCATCCGTGGTAAGTCCCGGATCCAGGAATGGAAACTCATATTCCTTATCATGTGTAGCGCATGCAGTAAAGATGAGCAACAAGATTAGAATATATAATCTGGCAACAGACATTTTTATCTTAATTGATCTAAAGGTTTGGCTCATTATTTTAGCAATTAAGGTTTTCGTTCTTAATTATTTCTACTAAAATAACCAAATTTATATATACATTGAATAATGTGAAGGATTTATAGTTTCCCTGTACTTAAGTATAACTTTTTTAAAGTCTTCACATGTATCCTTTTTCAGATGAGGATTTCTTAATAATGCAGAGGGATGGTAAACAGGCATGGCTAACCGGCTCTTTCAGATGCGACCCATAAAATGGCTGCTGGAAAAAGGTACAATAATATCTCCGGGACAGGAAAAAGCGAATGATATATTCGGGTGGCAGGTATAACATAAATCACAGTAAGTTATTTATTCCGTTATTGGCAATTTGTATATTAAATTTGCCGTTAGTTTTATATATTTGACAACAAACATCGTAAATCTTATTCTTAATTAAATAACAGACCTCATGATTCGTCAGTTTATTACCCTCGCCTTCAGGAATATCGTGAAAAACAGGACAAATACGATACTGAACATCATTAGTTTCTCCATCGGACTTGCTGCATGTATTATTGCTTTATTGTTTGTAAACCAATCCCTTAGTTTTGATAATTTCCATAAGGATACTGACAGGATATATAAAGTTATAAAAAAGGTTGAAGGGGATGCCGGCACAAACATTTACTTTGGCACAAACGGCATTGAAGGACCTGAAATAAAGGCCAACTTCCCGCAGGCAGAGCTGGTAGCAAGGGTCATGCGTGACGGAGTGTATGTGAATGCTGAAGAAGACAAGGAAAACGGGTTTAATGAGTTAGTATTTATTATTGATACGGAATTTCTTAAAATATTTAACTGCCCGCTTATAAACGGTTCGATTGAAACTGTATTGGAAAAGCCATTCTCAGTTATTATATCCGATGATCTGGCAATAAGAATATTCGGGGAAGAAGATCCCATTGGAAAGTCACTGGAAATCAAAGGATATTACCTTAAAAAAGAATACACTGTATCAGGGATATTTAAAGAATTTCCGGATAATTCAATTTTCAATGCTTCATTGATCACTGCGGAACACGATGAAATGCCGGACTGGCTCTGGGAAAGCTTTAATGTTGAATCATCTTACCTTCCTGTATCAACATTTGTGAAGCTTGCTAAAGGAGTAGATTATAAGGCTTTTGAAAAAAGCCTGGAGAAACTTGTGGAAGTTAATTATCCTGAAAAGCTGAAGTCAAAAACACAATACCTGATGCAGAAATTTGACCGGATATTTCTTTATTCGCAACAGGATTTCGGACAGCAGTCGTACAGCAACATCATTTACGTATATATATTCATAGCGCTGGCACTTTTTATTTTAATAATATCCAGCGTTAACTTTATAAATCTTACTACAGGAAGGCTTCTTCTCAGGGCAAAGGAAATTGGTGTAAAAAAAGCCTTCGGCACGGGAAAACACAATATATACCTTCAGTTTATCAGCGAATCAATATTTATGATTATTATTACCATACCTTTTTCTTTACTCCTGGTTTATTATATATTACCTTTTTTTCAGCAAACACTGAATTTTAATCTTCAGTTTGGATGGATGTTATCCTTAAGGTTTATTTCATGGGGCCTGCTGATGATAATTCTTATTGGCACAATTACCGGCCTGTTATCAGCTTTCTCCTTTGCCTGGGTTACTCCTGTGTCAGTGTTGCAGGGAAAGCTAAGAATAGGTAAAAACAAACATCTGAGCCAGAAGATAATGTTCATTATTCAATATACCTTATCGGTAATTCTTATTTCAACAACCATAGTTTTATACCAGCAGTTGAAATTTATGATGAATAAAGATCTAGGGTTTGATAAGGAAAACAAGATAGTTATTCCTATTTTCTCCACAAACAGGGATCTCAGGGAAAACTACCAGGTCGTTAAAGAGGAGTTCTTAAGGCATCCTGATATCATAAGTGCTTCTGCATCCCACTTTTTAATTGGTTCGGGTGGAGAAAACCACAAAGTTGTTCCCGAAGGAAAATTCGGTGAAGAGTGGAATATGGCAGTGCTGGCAGTTGATGAGGACTTCATCGAAACCTACGGCCTGACATTGCTTGATGGACGCAATTTTTCAGGTGATCTTATTTCGGATCGCACGGAAGCATTTATCCTCAATGAAACAGCTGTAAAACGCCTGAACTGGAAAAATCCTGTTGGTAAACAATTTGAGTGGCCGTATGGAAAAGGCAATGTTATAGGTGTTGTTAAAGATTTTAATGTTGCTGACATCTCCCGGGAGATAGAGCCTTTGGTCCTTTGTATGTGGGTCCCCTTATGGAATTTTCTGACAGTCAGGTACAAAACTGAAGATTATGATAAGCTGCTTGAATTTCTTGAAGAGAAATGTGCAATGTTTGACCCTGACTTGCCTTTTAACTTCTTCAGGTTTGACCAGGCAATTGACAGAAACAACCTTACAGTTATTGAGATCTTTAAAAATACAACACTGTTTTTTACCATTATTGCCGTGCTAATTGCCTGCATAGGCTTATTCGGACTGGCAAACTTTTCGGCAAGCAGGAGGATAAAAGAAATTGGAATCAGGAAAGTAAACGGGGCTTCGGTATTTCAGATTGCCAGGTTATCAATGGCAGGTTTCCTGAGATGGGTGGTTATCGCCTGTATTATTGGCCTGCCTTTGGCATGGTTCCTTGCAGACAAATTGCTTCAGCTCTATCCTTACCGTATTAAAGCACATATCTGGATATTTCTTTTCGCAGGTCTGATTGCCATTGTAATTGCAGTAATTACTGTAAGTGCACAGACACTGAGATCCGCACGAAGAAATCCTGTGGAGGCCCTTCATTACGAATAATAGATGAAAGGGACATAAAAGGGACAGCTTCTTTTCCTAACGAAGTGTATCAGCAGGCATCCAGTCGTTGCTGAATAAAGGATTTGAGTTTTTTGAGAAAATGTTCTCAGGTGTATATTCAGCAGCCTCCTCATCCGTAAGCTGCCTTGATATTGAAGTAAGCCGCACGCCCGTATCGCAACCCTCTCCATAACATTTGTATTCTCCATACAAAGCAGGCTGGACATTCCATGTACGCCATCCCTCAGGATCAATAGCGGCAGGTTCTTCACAATAAATAAAAACTGTTCGCGGAGCATTATGCCATGGCCTTCCCAGGTAGATACCTGTTACAGGTTGTCCGTTGAAACCGGTCTCACCTGCAGTTATTTTACAGTACCTGAATACAAATCCATACTTTGAATCTGCCTCAGTTGATGCAGCCGTTATTATTCCTTTATTCCGGTTGACATGTATTTCGCAGCTGTCAAATACAACGATATTCCTCCCGAAAATGAAATCAACGGAGCCCTCGATATAACATCCCTTCATGTAAATGCGGCCTGTTCCTCTTCCACCCCATGTATAGTAGGTATCCTGATAGCCCAGTAATTTACAATTATAATAACTCTGGCGATCTCCATTCACCCTGAGAGCAACCGCCTGCTGGTCACGAACCGTGCCATCATTTACAACAGTGTTCTGAAAGGTAATATTAACTGCTGTAAAATCGTCGGGCTCGATCGCCACACTGTACGATTTTGAAGTGCCGCCGGCAATGCCCGCATAATCGTTATAAGTCAGTATTGTGCTGTCAGGGTGCTCCCCCATAAGCACAACATTCACTTTATTAACTTCAAGAATCAGCTTTTCATAATAAATTCCGGGGTTAACCTTAATTATAAAAAGTCCCGCATAGTTGTCAGGAACAGCATCAAAAGCTGCCTGTACCGTTATAAAATCACCACTTCCATCCTGTGAGACAAAAACAGTTGAATCAACGGCCTTCTTTGCCGAATGGCCGGTATACCCTGATTCAGTATTTTCATGACTAAGGATAGAAAAAGACGGAGATGTTAGTGAATCCGTAAAGTTTACCCCTCCTGGCAAAAAGAGTGTGACAAACAGTAATATTAAAGTTATTTGCATATCTGTTTTTAATAAGGTTTATTTCATCATGTAAAATTAGTAAGAAATAAAAAATTCCGGGGTTTCAAATTATCATAATCAGGGTGATAAATTATCAGGTAAAATAAAAGATACCGGAATTTGTTGCAATTAGCAAAACTTAGTCTTAATTTTAATAAGCTATTAATGCAAAAAAATAAAATCATGAAAAGGGCAGTTTTCTTTCTGGTAACATTCTTAATAATTTTCAGTTGTTCAAAAGATGAAAGCGGTAATATAATATTACCATCCATGAGTGCACATATTGACGGTGAAGAATGGACAACAATAACAAGAGTTACAGTTCTTGAAGAAGGTAAATTCATTATTACAGGTACTTCAACGGCAGGTAAATCAATTGTTATCACAGTATTTGGCACTTCAGAAGGGCTATATGAGCTTAACCTTACTTCAGCTAATGTTGGCGCTGTTTATAAGGAATCAGTGAGTACAACTACCGAAGATGCATATATTTCTGCTACCGGTGAAGTCAATGTTACAAATATTGATACTTCAAAAAAGAAAATATCCGGGTCTTTTAATTTTATCGTAGTAAGAAATCTTACAAACACTATAAATATTACCGGAGGAGTATTCACTGACTTATTTTATACTATTACAAGCAACAGCAACTAGGAATCAGGATTTGAAGCAACTTTTTATATTCTTATTTCAGGTAATTTTAGAAAATCTTCTTCCTGAGCATCTTTTTGATCTGACTTAGTACCTTATTATCATTAATGATATTTACAGCTGATTAATCTCAGTGAAAGCAAAAGAATTATGACATTACGGTTTTTAATAACCGGTTGAGCATAAAAATGTTAAATTTATTTAAATAGTGAAAATTTAATAGTAACTTCAATTAGTTGTTAATAAATTTATAAGATATATTCCTGTAATTTCCACCCTGACATATTGATAAAGATGAGAACAGCATTCTTCATAATTGCTGCAGTATTTTTTTTATGTTTCTTTACCGGCGGGACATTTGGTAAGGATGAAGATCCTAATATCCACAATGTATTGTATATTAATTCATATTCGATTACTTATTCATGGAGTGACAGTATAGCTAAAGGCATTGGAAATACTCTTGGAAACAGAGACGATATTATTTTATATATTGAACATCTTGATTCAAAACGGTTTGGAAATAAAAACATTAAGAGCTTATATAAACTGTTTAAGATAAAATATCAAAACACACCATTTGACATCGCAATAGTAAATGACAATAATGCTCTGGATTTCTTAATCGAATATGGCGACAGCCTCATTCCTGATATCCCGGTAACATTCTGCGGAGTTAACAATCCCGAAGACTATGATCTTAGAAATTCCAGGTTCTACGGAATAAAAGAAGGGGTCGATAAAGATTTGGTAAATCAGCTTATTTTAAGAATAATGCCGGGAATAGAAAAGCTTTATTTCATCGCCGACTCTACCACCACTAGTATTGTCAATATTAATTACATAAAGAAGCTTGAACCCCGGTATGATAATCGTGTTAAGTTCGAATACATCATAAATATTGGCATTGATTCACTGATGAAAGTAGTCAGACACTTTGAAAAAGGCAATGCCATTGCACTTATTGATATTTTTCAGGATATTGACCGGAAACCTGTAAAACCAGATGTTATTGCCGAAAAAATTGCCGGAATCAGCCCCGTTCCAATCTTCATAGATCATCAGGCTGTTTTTGGAAAGGGAATTTGTGGAGGTATAATAAATGATGGCGTTGCTCATGGCAAAGAAGTAGCAAACCTAGCTCTTCAGTTTCTTGATGATCCGGATTTTATTCCTGAAAAAAGAATAGCACTGCCAAAGGATAATTATTATTTTGATTATAAAGTACTTAAGAAATTTAATATTGACACAAAAAACCTCCCTGCCGGTTCCAGGATAATTAATGAACCTCATCCTGAAATGGTCAGGTATCTGAAATATATAATTTTACTGGCAATA
>CAZBUF010000358.1:0-5593 GCA_964495025.1 uncultured Bacteroidales bacterium
CTGTCGGCAAGAAACTGGCCGGCCTTTTCATCATAGTACTGGTTAGTTATCTGTTCGATAAATTCACCTTTTTCGTACAGTGTGATAAAGAAATCTGAGGCCAGCTTATTATGAGTTTCAGAGGTTGTCCTGGAATAAATATCAAAAGAAATACCAAAATCTTCGAATGCCTTTTTATTCATGTTATGGTACCTGTCAACGATATCCTGCGGACTTACACCTTCCTGCCTGGCTTTGATGGTTATTGGCACACCATGTTCATCTGAGCCGCATATATAAAGTACATCCTTATTTCTAAGTCTCAGATACCTTACATAAATATCGGCAGGAAGGTAGGCTCCCGCCAGGTGGCCGATATGAATAGGGCCATTTGCATACGGCAGAGCAGCAGTTACAAGATATCGCTTAAATTCCTTTGTCACAATTCCCGGGTTTTAAGTATAGAATAATTTTCTGTAAAGTATATAAAGTTTTATTAAATTGCCAAAGATATTCAAACCTTGTGAATTGAGAAAACATCATGATAAATGATTGAGCCGCAATTTTTAAAGGCAAAGGATAAAATAGGGATCCTTGCTCCTGCAGGTTTTATTTCTGAGGAGGAGATACAGGGCTCCATAAGGATATTTAACGAGTGGGATCTGAATGTTGAACTGGGCAATAATATTTTTAAAAGAAAAAATAACCTTGCAGGTAATGACAGGCAACGTAAGGAAGATTTCCAGCGGTTTATTGACAGAAATGACATTAAGGCTATTATTTGTGCGAGGGGAGGTTACGGATCAATAAGGATCATCAATGATATTAATTTTAATAATTTCAATAATAATGCAAAATGGATAGTTGGATATAGTGATATCACCATCTTTCATTCATACCTGCAGAAAAAATTGCATTGTGAGAGCATTCATGCAATTATGCCCAGGAACTTTCAAAAGCATGATTTAAAAAGCAAACCTCTTGATTCACTTAAAAATGCACTTTTCGGTGAAAATATTGAATATACGGTTCGTTCTCATATGCTGAACAGAACAGGCACTGCAGATGGTATCCTCATAGGGGGAAATTTATCGGTTTTATTCAGTCTTCAGGGTACTAATCTGGAGATTGACACCAGGGGCAGGATTCTTTTTATTGAAGACGTTAATGAATACCTTTATCATGTTGATCGGATGATAACAAACCTGAAACTTAGTGGAAAACTTAATAATTTGCAGGGGCTGATAGTGGGCTGCATGAGTAAAATGAAGGATTCTCCCGTTGC
This sequence comes from uncultured Bacteroidales bacterium, assembly GCA_964495025.1. Taxonomy (GTDB): domain Bacteria; phylum Bacteroidota; class Bacteroidia; order Bacteroidales; family UBA10428. The sequence continues at coordinate 1,265 of CAZBUF010000358.1, forward strand.
TTTTGGTGAATCTGCCTATGAGATCATCAACAGGGCAGTAAAAGAGTATGATTATCCGGTGATCTTTGATTTTCCTGCCGGTCATACAAAGACAAACATGGCGCTGATACTTGGGAAAAAAATCCGAATGTCTGTTGACTATCCGGCAAGTAAAGTTGTTTTTAAATAAATACTGAAAATAATGCTGCAAAATAACAAGCTTGGCAGGGCAGGTGAACAACTGGCCGTAAAATACCTTGGGGATAAAGGGTATGAGATCATAGAGGTAAACTGGAGGGATAAGCACAAAGAGATCGATATCATTGCCCTTGATAAGGACCAGATAGTGTTTGTTGAAGTGAAAACAAGAAGGAACACCTTCTTCGGGAGTCCTGTGGAGGCTGTAAATATGCAGAAGCAAAAATATCTGGTTGATGCTGCTGAAGAATATTTAATAAATAATAAAATTGACCTGGATGCACGGTTCGATATTATCTCCATTCTTATGGGCAACGGTAAACCCAGCATCAATCATATTAAAGAAGCCTTTCATCCTGCAATAGACTGACATGAATATAGAGACAATCCGCGAATATTGCCTTTCAAAAAAAGGGGTATCAGAATGCTTTCCCTTTGATGAAGATACACTGGTATTTAAAGTAATGGATAAAATGTTTGCACTGACAAACCTTAAAGGAGACTTAAGCATAAATCTTAAATGTGATCCTGAAAAATCAGTTGAACTTCGTGAACATTATGCTTCAGTTAAGCCCGGATATCATATGAACAAGATCATTATCATTTAATTTTATACTATAACATTAAACAATGGGAAGGCGCTTGATACCTTTCGTGCTTAAAAGATATATTTCAGTTTAAACATAAACATATCATAATCCTTCATGTTAGCAAATAAGTTATCGCCTTTGCCTTCAAAGAGCACTGAGGATAATGAAATTTCAGTATTGACAGTTGCTTTATATATTATTTCCGGCATATAGGCAAGGGCATAATTCTCTTGAATATCCCTCCAGTCGGTAACAATAAAACCTCCGCTCAGGGGCGAAATCTTAAGTTTATCATAGAAGAAACCCTTATCATATCGTATAAAGAAATAATCATTCAGTGCATCATTACCCCTTTCGTGGATAAAACCGTGTATGTACTGAAGATTTAGATAAGATCCATCTGCAAAATTATAGTCGCCGCCCACTACAAATTTAATAAAGGGTTTTCCCTCCAGGAGTATTGAATCTATAATGACCGGCTCAGGTGACATAGGGAAAAAGGCTGAGTGATCATTGGACATGATTATATCCTCTTCAGGTATAAATGCGGCAGCCTCTGCCCAGAAACCTATCCCTGCAATGCTTGTGGCCAGATCTGCACCTATGATATGATTTCTTTCATAGGACAGTTGTGCATCTACATTTATTCCTCCTTGTGTAACCGCTGGCATCATTGTATTTTTTGTATTGTATGGTAATCCATCCCTGCCCCAGACATAACTCACTGAAAAATCAATTCCACCAACGAACCCCTTAAATCTTAAACCAGTTGTTGCACTTTCCCAAAGATTATTTTCCGGCATGCTTATCGTATCAGTGTATTCCTCTAAAACCATGCCTGGATGCAAATCTATCGAAGAATTCAATGACCCGGCAAAAATGCCTGCAGGTAAATTAGCCGGCTGAAAGAATGGAACATACACACCTTGCAAGGAAAAATCATTATTAAAATAATACTGCAGATCTATGGCATTTGAACCGCGATGTCGACCAAAATCCAGAATGTCTTCCATGTCGTAGGGATTAAGGTTATCTGTTGGATTTATCACATCGGCAGTTCCCCAGGCAATACGCTGACGTCCGATGGTTATATCCAGGTTTTTTGTAAAAAATCCGTATAGTTGAACATATGCTTCCCTGATCTCAAGATTATAAGGATCAATTATTCCTTTGTTATATAAATCGCTGGAGGAAGTAATTTCAGGTAAGCCTATGTTTCGAAGCCAGATTTCACTATGGAATTTTGAATTACCGGTGATTTTTTTGTCCGAATTAACTGTCAGACGATTTTCGTTCCATGCCCAGGGATTATTTTCCTGAAGCAGGAATCGTTGATCGGTCATTAACTCTCCTGATATTTGTAATGGACTTTCCTGGGCATGCAAAGATTCCAGTGAAATCAAAATCAAAATGAAAGATAGAATGATCTTATTCATATCCAGACAATTTTAGTATTTGCATTTAATTGTGATTTGAAATATATCTAATATTATTTTCAACCATTTCGATCTATTGTTCATCAGCTTCATATTAACTTATGAATAAGGATTCATTGTTTAAGCTTTCTCACGGTAAACTCCTCATCAGATAAGCCTGTGTCGTATTTAACATCCGACATTTGCATTTTGGTTTTATGGTTTTTCTTTAGGTCAGTCATTTCAATTTCTGTAGCATTCCAGTACTTAACAACTTTTTTGAATGTGTATTCAGCTACTTTAATTTTTGTTCTGCCCATATCGTAATACTCAATCAACTCAGGATAATAATTTGCTTTATTGATATGTACAATTAGTTTGGAATAATCGGACCTTCCCTTTGGTATTAGTTCCAGTACAAATACATTTTCTTCTGTTTTAATGAGTTTTGCCGTATATTTTTCAGCATAGGGTTTTGATTCCATATCGTCATAAGAAAAATCGGTACCGGCAAAATTCTGGTTTTTAACACTGGCAGAGATTCGGCGTTCTTTGCCAAATGCAGGCAAATAAAGGTACATTATATCGTTTGGCAGGGATAAAACGGAAATACCAGCTTGCGATGCAGGTAAAGTGAAACGAATGATGCGTTTATCCGTACCTTTTTGCTTGATAGTGGCTTCCCGGATTTCCTGTTTCCCGTTTTTATCAATTAAAATAATTTTGTTTGTTCCCGTCAAATCATTTGGAGCATACAATACATTATCCATATTCTTCAATATGGTATTGACATCCTGCGCATTTGTAGATAATATGCTTCCTGCTATTATTAGTATCGTAAAGACTGCTGAATGAATTTTTGTTTTCATGTCAATATGTTTATGTTGTTAAAAAATTATTTTGCAGATATTTTTTTTCTTCGGTTTGCCAATATTAATATCACAGGCAATAAGGTCAGCGCGCCAAAGCCTGAACCGAACATACTTATCGCAATCAGCAAACCAAAATTTTGTATTGGCAGTATTTGTGCAAACAACAGCACCAAAAATCCTGCAGCTACAGAAACTACATTTATAATGACAGCCTTGCCCTTTGTCATAATTGTCTCCTGAATTGCTTTTTCCACATCCCCGTTTTCTTTCAAATAATTATTAAAACCGGAAATCACATGTATGGAATAATCGATACCTATACCCAGGGCAATACTTCCTACCAGTACTGTTGCTATATCGAGCGAAATACCGGTGAAGCCCATAAAACCCAGTAAAATTAAAATTGTAGCGATGATAGGAATAGTAGCATATACTCCTTTTGAGAAGGAACGCATAATGGCTCCCACAATTATGAGCACCAGTATAATTGCAATTATGAGACTGCTGTATTGGCTTTTAACAAGGCTATTGTTAAGTTTAACATATAAAGAGGGTATGCCTGTAGATTTTATTTTATAATTTTCGTTCGAATTTTCCTCAATAAATTTGTTTATTTTATTAGTAAAGGCTTCTATTTCATCAGTCTCAATTGAAGCAAATTTTGATTGAATAATACCTTTATCCAGATCATCTGAAACAAGTTGTTGCATGACATCCTGCCCATCGAGAAGAAACCATAACTGTTCAATTTTAGCTCTTTCATCAGGTATTTTTTCCCCTTCTCCCATGGCTTCATTCATTTGTTCAACAAGATCGGCTACCGACTGAGCTGAGGTAATATTCGAGTCTTCTTTCATAAAATCTTCAGTCCGGATCATCATTTTTAACACCTCCGGGTCCTGAATATCTCCTTCAAATTCAACGAAAACAGGTAATGAACCCCCGAATTTTTTCTGCATTACATTTTCTGACACTCTTGTGGGATTATCTTTCTTAAAGTAATCAGTTATGTTTACACTGGTTTTTATCAAAAATATACCAGCTATGCTTAATAACAGAAGAATACCCCATAAAGTTAATATATAATTAGGATGCCTGGAAAGGAGATTTACCAATGGTTGCAAAATAACATGGGTCAATATATTTTTCTTTTCAGTTCTTTCAGTTTCAACCTTTTTTCTATATATTGATAGTGCCGAAATAAGTGCAGGGACGAAAAATACTGACAATAACAAAGCGATAAGTATTCCAATGGCAGTGCAAATGCCGAAGTCC
>CAZBUF010000359.1:0-4471 GCA_964495025.1 uncultured Bacteroidales bacterium
AGGCAAAATTTCTCTGGATGAACCTGCCGGCTGAACGGTTCTATATTGTCACCTACAGGCTGATACCTGTGAATGACGCGAAGCTTGTCCCTCCCTCCATAAGAGGTAAATTTTCATACCTTGTTGATGAAAAAACAATAAGTATTGATGTTATTGAAAAAGATGTGGACCTGGCATCAATAACCGGCGAACAGTTACAGGCACTGCTGACGGAACTGAAGACCCTGCCGCAGCCTTTGCTGGCAGAAGTTGAACAGAAGGTCACTGATATTGAGCCGGAGCCGCCAACTGAACAAATTGAAGCGGTTAAAACAAAAATCACCAAACCAAAAGCTGCAAAGGCCGGCAAGTATAAATTTAAGCGCGACCTGGCATATGTGCTGGAGCCTGAATCCGGCATATATTACCGGGTACAGGTGGCAGCAGGCCATAAGCCCGTTGATATAAAACGTTACTTCAAAAAGTATGAACTTGACAGGGAGGTAAGAAAAGAGTACCATGAAGACTGGCTTAAATATTCGGTGGGTTCATTTAAGATATATAAGGATGCAAGAGACTACAGGGTTAATATATGGAACACCACTGATATTAATGATGCATTCGTATCAGCATATAATAACGGGCAAAGAATAACGGTCCAGGAAGCATTGATGATCGCCAACCAGAAATGGTATAAATAGAAAAGGGCTATTTGGTATTTGTATGCAGGAGATACAGGTTTGTAAATATAAAAAGCGGGGATATTGAATTGATTGATATGTTTCGGGTGAAAATCATATTGATAATAGTGTTGGGCAGTTCTGTTTGTCATTTGTTTGCGCAGGAGGATGAGTTTGATAAGATATTGAAGCAAACTGTGGAAAACATTAATCCTGTTTATAAGCCGGTGGTGGGCTTGGGCGGGGGAGTACTGAATTATTTCGGCGATATCAGGAATAACAATTACTCACCTGAACTGGGGGAGTTGGGCTACAAGGTAAATATCGCCACTTATATTGATAACGGCCAATTTTATAAAGTGAACTTCTATTTTATGGGTGGTAAGATATCGGGAAATGAAAGAGACTATACAAATACTGCCCGCAATTTTAATTTTCAATCTGACATTTATGCTTTCGGATTTAATGTTAACTACGACTTTGACCATTTGTACAAGAAGAAGGAAAGGAGCCTCCATCCTTTTGTATCACTGGGAATTGAGACGGTAGTGTTCGATTCAAAGGCAGATAGTATTGGCTACCATCTGGTGCTTGAAAACGGCAGTGAACGGGAAGAGCCGGGAAAATTATATTACTGGTCTGACGGAACGATAAGGAACCTTCCTGATGATCCTGCCAATGAGATACTCAGTGTGCTTATGCAGAGGGATTATAAATATGATACTCCCTTAAGGAAGTACGACTGGGGACTAGGTGATTATCCGCAGTATGCCTTTGCCCTGGCATTTGATTTCGGCCTCGACTTTCATCTGTCCGACAGGCTGATGCTCAGATTAGGAAATTCGGTACATTATACATTCTCTGATGCTATTGATCATGTGAGTTCAAAAAATGATCCTTCAATAAATCAGTCTGTTATCGTCGGCAATAAGATGCATGACTGGTTCATGTTCAGCTATGTGACAGTGCACCTCGATTTATTCTCAAGTCCCAAGACATTACAGGTAGAAAGGCTCTTTGCTGATATAGATTATGATTATTCTGTGCTTTACAGTGATGTTGATAATGATGGCTGGTTTGATGGCTGGGATGATTGTCCGGATACCCCCCCGGGGGCGCAGACAGATTCGTCGGGCTGTGCCATTGACTCGGATAATGACGGGGTCCCCGATTATATGGACGAGGAGATAAATTCCAGGCATGGTGCATTTGTAAATAATAACGGCGTGGAAATTACTGAGGATGATCTGGCTGCTTTGCTTGATAAATCCATGGCCGTGGGAAGAAATGAAATAGATTTTTATTTAAGGAGCCCCGAGAGCTACAGGCCAAAACGCAAATCGGAATTCGTTGAGATACCTGATAAGTTTAAATCGCTGGATGGTGATAAGGATGATTATATCTCATTTGATGAGATGTTGCATGCAATAGACAGGTTCTTTGACTTTGACAGTGAGCTGTCAACCGATGATATATATGACCTGAATAACTTCTTCTTCTCCCAGTAAAACATTATAATTTCCGAAGCCTGTCCATCTGGCGCTCAGTATCCCTCTTTTTCGTAATCTCCCGCTTATCATATTCCCTCTTTCCCCGGGCCAGGGCGATCTCGATCTTGGCATAGCCATTGTCAGAGATGAACAGATGAGTGGCAACAATTGTTAATCCTTTTTCCCTGACATTTTTTTCAAGCTTCCTTAACTCTCTTTTGGTAAGTAACAATTTCCTGTTACGCTTGGGATCATGATTGTAGTGAGAACCCCACTCATACTCTGCAATATGCATCCCTTTAACCCATAATTCCCCCTTAATGAAAAAACAATATGAATCTACCAGGCTTGCTTTTCCCCGTCTGACAGACTTAATTTCCGTCCCGGTCAGTTGCATCCCGGCAGTGAATTTTTCAATAAATTCAAAGTTGTGCCAGGCTTTTTTATTTTTAATATTAATTTTATTTGCCATTACTTTGTCTTTACAAGGGGCATGCAAAGTAAAACTATTTTTAATTAATGGGCAAAATTAAATACGATTTAATAACGGTATTGGGGCCGACAGCCTGCGGCAAGACAAAATTTGCAGCTCAGCTTGCTTCTCATATTAACGGTGAGATAATAAGTGCCGATTCACGCCAGGTATACCGCAGAATGGATATCGGAACAGGCAAGGATTATAACGACTATATAGTGAACGGGGAAAAGATAGCCTGCCACCTGACAGATATACTGGAGCCCGGAGAAAAATTTAATGTATTTGAGTTCAGGAAGTATTTTTTTAAAGCATATAACGAGATAACTGCAAGGGGAAATATTCCTGTATTATGCGGCGGCTCGGGCCTGTATATTGAGGCAGTGACAAAAGACTACAAGCTGCTGCCTGTTCCCCAAAATAAAGAATTAAGGAAAGAACTGGAGTCTGCATCACTGGAAGAACTGGCAAAAATATTAGGCTCAAATAAGAAGCTGCATAATATTACTGATATTGACACAAAAAAAAGGGCAATAAGGGCAATTGAGATCGAACGGTATAATAAGGAACATCCGCAGTCAATACCGGAGTATCCTCATATTAACAACATATATATAGGTATAAAGGCTGACAGGATGGAACGCAGGGAAAGAATAACGGGACGGTTACATGAGCGTCTGAATAACGGGATGGTTGAGGAGGTTAAAAGGCTTCTTGATGAAGGCATAAAGCCTGATGATTTGATGTACTACGGACTGGAATATAAGTATATCACACAGTATGTTATTGGTGAAACGGATTATGAGAGCATGGTTGAGAAGCTGAATGTTTCCATTCACAGGTTTGCAAAGAGGCAAATGACATGGTTCCGCAAAATGGAGAGGAGCGGGGATAAGATCCACTGGCTTGATGCCGGCATGCCCCCGGAGGAGAAAGTCTCATATGCATTAAAGCTGTTGCAGGAATAGTAATGCCGGAATTTATGTCTGCCCTGTAGCTGCTCCCGGTCAGGATATTTACCTTTACGTAACCAAATTAATGACAATACCGTTTAAACATTATACCAATTTAAATTTCACTGCTTTAATAGCGTATTAATTTTTAAAACCGTCATTACTATGAAAAATTCCAAAATAATATTTTTATACCTGGCCTGTATGGCGCTGATATTTGCGAGATGTGAGAAAACAAATAACTCAGGGTCCGGAGATTGGGATGCCTCCGATTCCAGTCTTTTTATCGCCGGTTATTCGGTAGCAAAGGAGAATGTGCTGATGTCAATACCCCAGCAGTATATAAATGCTGCACGTAGTAACCTGCATATAGCATACCAGCACACATCGCACGGCACACATGTAGCCTACGGAGTATTTGGGTTGCAGGATTACAAAGCCGGGGATAACATACTTTTTGGCATAACCAACAGATCACCACAGGCTGATAAGCTTGATTTTAATGATAACGTTATTAGCAGCTATGCTGCAGCGGGAGATGATGCGGCTGATCTGAGCAGGAATGAAACAGCCTTCGTCCGGGCAACAAGAAATTTTCTTGATGATCCCGATAATGCTGCTATAAATGTCGTCATGTGGTCGTGGTGCAATATAGGAGGACACGATGTGGCTAACAACTATTTGCCGGGCATGGATTCGTTAATAGCAGAATACGGGCAGGGAGGGACAAAGATAGGCAGTGGCGCGGGACAGAGGTCTGTTGCTGTGACATTTATATTCATGACCGGCCATGCGAATACAAATGACAATGTTGGAGAAGGACATCCTAAGAACCAGGCTGAGCTGATAATAAATCACTGCAAGGATAAAGGGCTGTTCTGCCTTGATTATTAC
>CAZBUF010000360.1:0-2417 GCA_964495025.1 uncultured Bacteroidales bacterium
CTGAAAAGGCAAGGCCTTTAATATGTTCAACCAATGATTCCTCATTGCTTTTATCGAATCGCGGACTGATTTTTTGTAACTCACTGATGGAATTCTCCAGGTCAATATTAATCTGATTTGTACAATAAAAGTACTCTGACAGGTATCCTGCAAGATATTCCTGTTCTGTTTGTCCCGGAGTAGGTATTAATATAGCGGTCCGTTTTATTGAAATAAGGTCCATAATTGTTGAATAACCGGAACGGCAGATAATATATTTCGCTTTAGTGATCATTTCCATGAGTTCAGCTGCAGATAAATGAGGTGATGCAGTTATGTTTTGTGAAATATTCACTGATGTTTTTTTACCAGGCGTGCCCTGTACAATAAATGTTTTATAATCTGTTTCCCGGATACGGGAGATTATTTTTTTTTCAAGTACGGTACGCTGGGGTTCAGGACCTGAAATAATTACAAGCAGATCATAAATAAAATCTTCAGTATCTCTGTTGAGTTTTGCATATTTTGCAAATCTCGATAAGGGGCCTATATATTTTGCGTTACCGGGAATTTTATTCTTATGTGAGAGGTCACCGGTTAAATTTTTTCCCGGATCGCTAAAGTCAGGGATCCAGCATTGATCAAATTTCAGGATGATCTGCCTGTTTATTTTGCAGATAAAGGTTTCTAAAATGCTTAATAATGACGGCAGTTTGATAACTATCTGATGAGTGATAAAAACGGTATATGCTTTTTTACTCCAAAGGCCATATCTGTTATCGGATATGACAAGGTCAATTGAAAAAGATGAAATCATGCGTTTTAACCTGGCATGTTCTTTCATAATTCCGATTATGATTTTAGGCACCTGTAAAATTATCCTTAAGGCCAGCAGTCGTCCTTTCCCATAAGTAATAGAAAATGAAGGGAATATAATATATTTTAATGACGGAAATTCCTGCTTCAGCAATTTCAGGGCATAACCATCCGCTCCGATGTAAACGTCATATCTTTGCCTGGTCAATTCATAAATAATCGGAATAATGCGGCTTGCATGACCTAATCCCCAGTTAAGCGGGCAAATCAGTACTTTTTTTATACTGTCCAATCCCGGATTGTTTTTAAAAAATTAAGATGATATATGAGTAGTTATTCCCAGTTGTTCAACTTTTTCAGAGATCTTTAATAATTCATCAAAAGAAATTCTATAAAGGCCTGTATTGGGAGTGTCCCTTGCGATTGTATAAATCATTATACTTTCAGGTTTTATGTAATTCATTGTTTCCAGCCAGCGGGCAAGTTCTTTTTCATTTGTATTATCTATTTTCCGCCCTTTGTATATACCCCTTATAAAAAGAGTTTGAATTATCAGGTTTCCGTTAAATTTTTTTAAATTTTCTATTATCCTGGCAAGGTTAAATTTGTACATCGGGCAGTTAATGGTTTTTATGGTTTCTTCGTAGCCGGAATCAAGTTTCAGAATATTCAGGTCAACTTTATTAAGGGCATGAAATATTTTATTATCATCAATACGTGTTGAATTTGAAAGAACTGCTATATCGGTACCCGGCATATATTTATCACGCAAAGAGATAGTATCCTCAACTATTTCAGGGAAATAAGGATGCAGGGTCGGTTCACCATTTCCTGCGAATGTTATAGTGTCAACAGCTGTTTTACTTTTTTTTATGTCCTTAAGGCGTGATTCCAGCCTTTCCCTGACCTCATCCCTGGAAGGCGGCCCGGATTTTGCAATGTCAGCGCTTTCAGTAATACCGCATTCGCAGTATACACAATTAAAATTGCAGATTTTCCTGTTTTCCGGCAACAGATTTATGCCGAGCGATTCCCCAAGCCGCCTGCTGATCACCGGCCCGAAAATTATCTTATCAAACAGAAATGTTGCCATGATGAATATGGAAGTTACCGGAACTTATGAGGGGCAAAGATACTTAATAAATGGAAGTATAATGATAAATAATATTATTGCGTATGGTCTATTTCCTCCAGTGTGCCTTTAAAATATCCGTTGACCGTTGTAATCCTGCCCATTGTTAAATCATAGGATATCTCATAGGTATCTCCTGATTTGTTTATAATAACTGTTCCATCAGTAACTTCAAACGTTACTCCATAATTTCCATACATTGCAACTTCAGCATAAACAAATGAATTCGGGGGCCATTCAATATTATAAAAATACTCTCCTGAGGATAGTTCTTCAGTGGAGGGCGATTTAAAATCGAAATAAACCAACGAACTCCAGTTATAAAAATCAGAAGAATCTGAAAAATATTCACCGTCGGTTATAACAACGTCGAAATCTCCGCCATCCTCCTCAGGTGAATAGACCTCAAGGTAACCATTAGGTGTTGAAAATGTTTTTTCATTAGCAATAAAAGCATTTTCCCTGTCATCGCTCTTCTTCTTGCAGGCAA
>CAZBUF010000361.1:0-2817 GCA_964495025.1 uncultured Bacteroidales bacterium
CAACAAAATTATTTCTTGAATAATATAATATGGTGCCATCTTTTTTGAAGGTAGCCGGTCCGTCATGAAAATTGGTGGTTAATTCTTTTGCCAGTATTTTTGGTTTTTTCCAGCCTGATTTGCTGCCTTTCGATGTATAAAACAACTTAAAAAGCCTGCTTTGATCATCCTTATAACCTACCAGGGAATTGTCGCGCTGATTTGAACAAAATACGATTCCTTCCAGATAAAAAACAGGAGAAAATTCATCGTTTGTACGGGTGCTAAAGGGAGCTTTTTTTATTGTATAACGCTGAGATTGGCCGAATGTTCCGGTATTGACAAGAAATTGTATAAGCAATAATATCCTTACAGTTTTTTGCAGACAAGTAAATAAAATATTATTAAAACAATATTTCATATTACTACTTTCTTAAAGCTTTCTCGGGCTCATTACTTTTCTTGAATATCTGAATACATATCCCAGCTCGACTTCATGAGAGCCCTTTTTATAGCCACTCAGGCTGCCAACACAATAATTATAAGAATAGGCAATCCTGAGCTGATCATTGATCTGACACTGGAATATACCGACCAGTATGTCGCTGTTTCGGTAGCCTATGCCAATCCCAACCATGTCTTTTAAAATGAGTTGTGCATTATAATCAACCTGCAATGCATGATCTGGATGATATTTGATCAAAATCGAAGGAAGAAATTTAGTCATAGGACTTGTGCTGATTTCGTGACCGCAAGATACAAAATAGTTATAATCAGAAAAATTATTTCTTATTTTAAAGTTACCAGTGTTATCATCAGGCACATGACTTAAGAACAATGGCAGAGATATTCCTATAAAAGACTTTTGTGTGTAATAATATACCCCTAAACTGAAATCAGGTAAAACTGCTGACGGGGTATTATTTATCAATTGTTCATCATCAGCATCGGTTGCTTCCAGTTCATCCCATTCTGCATGGTATGAAGTAATGCCAAAACCCAATCCCAGCGCCAGTTTTCCGTTATATAGTTCACGTCTGTATGCATAATTACCAATAAAAGAGGTTTCATTAAATATTCCTATCGCATTCCTGTTAACCAAAAAACCCAAACCAATCCTGTCATTGTTTACAGGTGTATGAACCGATAAGGTACGGCTTTTGGGTGCATCCTGAAACCCAACCCATTGATTACGGTACTGAATGGTTGCGCTTAATGCATCGTGACAACCTGCAAAGGCAGGATTAATAACAAGTGCATTATAGTTATAATGATCCGACAATTGAAAGAGCTGTGCAGACAATTGCACAGGTAACAACATTATTAATATGACTAATATGTAGCAGTACATTTATTTTTTAATTAATACAGATCCTTTTTTTATTTCCCCGTTTTTAAATTTCACAACGTAGAAATAGGTGTCATTTGTAAGATATGCACCTTTATTGTTTAGTCCATCCCATTTATTTATATAATTGTCATTTGTATATTCTATATTTCCCCATCGGTTGAAGATAATGAGCTCAAACTGTTCATAACCTTCATTGATTTTGAAGTAGTCATTTTTACCGTCACCATTAGGGGTGATTACTGAAGGGATAAACAGTTCATTAACGATTAATCTGACTTCTGCGTTAGCTTCACAATTATCATTTTGTACTTTCCATGAGAAGATATTTACTCCGGCTGATAATCCGGTTATACTTGTTGTCGGAGAATTAAAATCCTGAATGTCACCTAAACCGGAAATCAGGGACCATTCACCCGTTTCGGAGGAAGATAAAACTGCCTGCATTTGAGTTTCTTTAACATAACCCAGTTCCTGGTCAGGCCCTGCAATTGCTTCAGGATTTTCATCTGCAATTACAGATTGTACTGCTGTATTAGCACAGACATCGGTGTAATTATACTCTATTTCTATAGTGCCAGGTCCTGTGGCAGTAAGAATATTCCCGGTTATATTGCCAGGTCCGCTGATTATTATAAATATTCCCCCGTCAGGTGTACCTGTTAAAGTTCTTAAATCGTTTTCACACATTGGATCTCCACTGCTTGTTATATTCACAATAGGTAAATTAATTATCGTAATTACTGTAGGCGATGAAATCAGACTGCTGCAGCCGTTTTCATCCTGAATCTGGACTGAATAGCTTCCTTGTGTTGTAACATTTATACTGGGTGTTGTTTCTCCGTTCGACCATAAGTAACCGGATTCTGTACTTGAAGTTAAGGTTACACTGCTGCCGTCACAGAAGGTAGTCGGGCCACTGGCAGTAATAACCGGTGTTACCGGCAAGGCATTTACTGTTACTATGGTTGCTGCCGATACCGGGCTCTCACATCCGTTTGCATTTGTTATTTGAACAGTATAGTTACCTGTTGCAGTAACATCTATACTTTGTGAAGTATCCCCGGTTGACCAAAGGTAATTTGTTCCTGTACTTGACGTTAAGGTTAAGCTGTCGCCATCACAGAAGGTAGTCGGGCCACTTGCAGTAATAACCGGTGTTGCCGGCAAGGCATTTACTGTTACTATAGTAGCTACTGACTCCGCACTCTGGCATCCGCTTGCATTTGTTACCTGTACGGAATAACTTCCTTGTGTTGTAACATTTATACTGGGTGTTGTTTCTCCGTTCGACCATAAGTAACCGGATCCTGTACTTGAAGTTAAGGTTACACTACTGCCGTCACAGAAGGTAATCGGGCCACTGGCAGTAATAACCGGTGTTACCGGCAAGGCATTTACTGTTACTATAGTTGCTACTGACTCCGCACTCTGACATCCGCTCGCACTGGTTACCTGTACGGAATAACTTCCTTGTGTTATAACATTTA
>CAZBUF010000362.1:0-1913 GCA_964495025.1 uncultured Bacteroidales bacterium
CTCCTCCTTTTGTACCAATCCATAAATTATTATTACTGCCTTCAATGATTGACAGGATAAAATTATTACTAAGTGTTGTAGTATCTTTTTCATTAAACAGATATTGTGTAAAGCTTTCTGTTTGCTGATCATATTTATTAAGACCGTATTCTGTTCCTATCCATAAAAAACCATTCCTGTCCTCGAGGATCACCCTTATGACATTATTGCTGATACTTGTGGAATCATTAACTTCCGGCATATATACCGTAAAATCATAGTTATTGTATTTGTTTAATCCATTCCATGTACCAAACCACATAAAACCATATTGATCCTGAAGGATAGATGTTACAGTACTTTGAGAGAGGCCTTGTTTGGGAGTAATCTGGTCAATCTTGTATTTTAGTTCCTGCCCGTTTGCTATAGAACTAATGAATATCAAAAAAGTAACCAGCCGGTTTGTTATTATTCTGGTTTGGGGCACAGATAAAAATTTGAATTATATTCAATATTACGAAAATATTTATTCAAGGTTTGAATATATTATTAACAAATTGAATGGAAATAATATTATTAATAAAATATTTTAAAACTAATATATTTTTTTATGATAAATAGACAAAAAAACATGATTGAAATAAATTAATGTGGGAACGGGGGTATCTTAAGGTTTTTCCAATAATCACAACTAACCGGAAGCAGGAACGGTAAATAAGAATTTACTGCCTTCACCGGCTTCACTTTCCACCCATATTGATCCGCCGTTTTTGTCTATGAATTCTTTACATAATATCAAGCCTAAACCTGTTCCTGTTTCTCCGCCGGTACCTGTTCTGGAGATGTTTGAATCGACCCTGAAGATCTTGTTTTTTTCATCATCTGACATGCCGATACCTGTATCTTTAATGCTGATTTCAATTTTATCGTCTTTTTTCAGGCAGTTAATAAATATTCTACCACCTTCATCAGTGAATTTCATAGCATTAGTTAAAAGGTTTCTTATTACTGTATTGATCATATTGCGATCAGCAAATACATTACACGAATCCACATGCTCATATTCAACGATAAGTTTTTTTGCACTGATGTTCTCTTTTAGCAGGGTTATATTCTGTTCAATCAGCTGTTTCAGTTCGAAACCTGCCGGTTCAAATACTATTTTATCGGTTTGCGTTCTTGCCCATTGCAGAAGGTTTTCCAGTAAATTATAAATATTTTTCGAGGAGTCAAAAATAGCTTCCGCATACCTCAGTTTTTTTTCATCAGGTAAACTCGCATGCTTCATTTTCAGAAGTTCTGAAAATCCCAGGATAGTATTGAAGGGATTCTTCAGATCATGCGCAATAATTGAGAAGAACTTGTCTTTGGTATTATTCAATTCCTGAAGCTGCACATTTGCTTCTTCCAGTGATTTTTTCTGCTTCTGAAGAATATTTTTCTGAGCTTCAAGTTTTTCAGCTTGTTCCTCAATTTGCATCTGACGTTCTTCAAGCAATGTATTGGTCTCATTCAGATCGTTGGTTTGTTTGATTAGCATTTTATTCTTTTCCTCAATCTCTGCAGTTCTTTTTTTAACAAGTTTTTCAAGATATTTTTTTTGTGTTTGAAGCCTGTTTATCCTGTACAAATAAAAACTTACCGCCGAAATAATAATAAGTAGTATGACAGATATTCTGAATATCACCGTATTCCACCAGGGGGGCAATACCGTTATTTTCAGAGATATTCCTTCCTCATTCCATAAGCCGTCATTATTGGATGCCTTTACTCTGAATATATAGGTTTTGGGGTCAAGGTTTGTGAATGTAGCTTCCCTTTTTGATCCCATATAGTTCCAGTCCTTGTCAAATCCTTCCAGCAAATAGGCATACTCATTATTTCCCGGATTAAGGTAGTTTAATGCCGCATATTTAATAGTTATTACTGACTGC
>CAZBUF010000363.1:0-3335 GCA_964495025.1 uncultured Bacteroidales bacterium
ACCACTATCTCTGCTATCATCTCTGTTACATTATCGCCGATCATATTTGCGCCCAGTAGTTCCCCGTATCCGGAATCAAAAATTAATTTTATAAAACCATCTCTGTGCCCGCTGGTATTTGCCTTGCCTGAAGCAGAAAAGGGAAATTTCCCTACACGGATATCGTAGCCCGCTTCTCTGGCAGTTTTCTCAGTATAGCCCACAGAAGCAATCTCAGGATTTGTATAAGTGCATCCCGGTACATTATTATAATCAACAGGTTCAGGATTTTTACCTGCAATTTTCTCCACACATACAATTCCTTCGGCAGATGCCACATGAGCCAGTGCAGGTCCGTGGACAATATCACCTATTGCATAAATATTCTTTACGCTGGTCCTGTAAAAATCATCAACCTTAACTTTCCCGTTTTCCAGTTCTATACCTGTGGCCTTAATGCCAATATCTTCAATATTCGGAGTTATTCCTGCTGCTGAAAGTACTATATCAGCTGAATGTTCTTCTTCACCTTTGCCGGTTTTTATCTTAACAATACATTTGCCCCGGGAAATATTTACTGCCTCGACTATAGAACCGGTGTACACTTTAATCCCCGCTTTTTTGAATGATCTTTCCAGTTGCTTTGAAACTTCTTCATCTTCAAGAGGTACAATATAGGGCAGTAATTCCACAAGTATAACTTTAGTGCCCAGTGAATTATAGAATTGGGCAAACTCACTTCCAATAGCCCCTGAACCAACAACAACCATTGTTTCAGGTTGTCTCTGCAATGATAAGGCTTCACGGTAACCAATAATTTTTTCCCCATCCTGCTTTAAATTCGGCAGTTCCTTTGATCTGGCCCCTGTAGCCAGTATTATATGTGCAGCTGTAATTTTTTCTTTTTTACTGTCACTATATGTTATTTCCACTGTTTTACCGTCGAGTAGTCGCCCATACCCGGCAATATGATCAATCTTATTTTTTTTCAGAAGGAACTGAACCCCTTTGCTCATACCTTCAGCAACTTTCCTGCTTCTATCAATGATTGCTGTAAAATCAGGTATTGCCGTACCTTGCAGGGAAATTCCGTAATCGCCCGCATGCTTTATATATTCATATACCTGAGCACTTTTAAGCAAAGATTTTGTTGGTATACAACCCCAGTTCAGGCATACACCTCCCAACTCTGATTTTTCAACAATCCCTGTTTTCATGCCTGATTGTGATGCACGAATAGCAGCCACATATCCTCCCGGGCCACTTCCAATAACTAATACATCATATTTCATATTTTGCCGGTTTTATTGGTTAGAACTCAATTTAAAGTTATTATGAAAGTTCATAAATATCAGTAAGTTCATACTGCCCGGGATTAACTTTTCAATCCCCGGCATTATTATATAAAGAATTTTAAAATAAAGAATATGCTTAAAATATACATCACCAGGGAGACTTCTTTCCATTTCCCTGTAAATACCTTTATTAACACATAGCTTAACATTCCGAATACTATACCTTCGGATATGCTCATTGTTAAAGGCATAATGATTATTGTTAAAAAAACGGGTATAGCTTCAGAATAGTCTTCAAGATTTATTTTTTGAACAGGGCTTAACATAAATAAGCCCACCATGATCAATGCAGGAGCTGTTGCTGCTTTCGGGATCATAAGAAATAACGGGGAAAATAAAAGAGCAAGGACAAACATAACTGCAACGACAAATGATGTCAGGCCGGTTTTTCCTCCTGCTGCTACACCTGATGCACTTTCCACATATGTTGTAACAGTACTTGTGCCTAAACAGGCACCAACAGTTGTGCCTATAGCATCGGCGAAAAGAGCCTGCCTGGCATTTGGCACATTACCGTTTTTATCCAACATCCCGGCTTTTGAACTAACACCTACCAATGTACCTACAGTATCAAACATATCAATAAACAGGAAAGTAAAAAGAACAATAAGCATATTAAAGGAAAACAGGTTTGAAAAATCAAATTTTAAAAAAAGCGGTTCCAATGAAGGAGGCAACCCAACCAGATTATTTTCAGGCAGAAGAGTAACACCAAGAGGAATCCCGATGATTGTTGAAATTATGATACCGATGAGCAGTGCTCCTTTAATTTTAAAGATCAATAAGATACTCACTATAAGTATACCTGTCAGAGTGATCCAGACAGCATGACTGGACATACTGCCAAGAGTTACCAAGGTATTCGGATCCTCAACAATAATTTCAGCATCCTTTAATCCGGCGAATGCAATGAACAGTCCAATACCGGCTGAAATGGCATGTTTTAAATTCAAAGGTATACTGTTAATTATGGCCTCTCTGACATTGAAAAAAGTAAGCAATATAAAAATGATTCCTTCCAGGAATACGGCAGTTAAGGCTGTTTGCCAGCTATATCCCATCATTGCCACTACAGTATAAGCAAAAAATGCATTTAATCCGAGCCCCGGGGCAAGTGCAAATGGCAACTTTGCCCAGAATGCCATAATAAGAGTTGCCAGGCAGGCAGACAAGGCAGTTGCTGTAAACAATGCTCCTTTATCCATACCTGTAGTGCTTAATATCCCGGGGTTGACAGCCAGGATATATGCCATTGTCATGAACGTTGTAAGTCCGGCGATTACTTCAACCCTAATACTTGTGCCATTCTTACTTAAATTAAAGATTCTTTCGAGCATTATAAATCAATAAATAAAAGTCAGGAACTAACGATAAACAAATTTATAAAATTTGCCATAAGTTAAAAGGGGAATACAAAATCCGGTAAAAATGATAAAGGCATCACTACTGCTCAGACTTATTTATAGTCTGTTCTAAGTACCTTAAATTCGGTTCTGCGGTTTAGAAAATGTGCCATTTCCTGCTGATCCTCATCTTCGAGGGAATTGATAAATCCTTCGTCCAACTTCGTGTTTACAGGAAGAAACGGATATGACTCATTATCTTTTTTATCAACTGTTTTTGGTTTCGATTCACCATAACCTTTAGCGGATAACCTATCACGTGGAATATCTTTACTAATAAGATAGTTAACAACAGACTGTGCTCTTCTTCTGGACAGATCAAGATTGTATGCATCACTTGCTCTTGCATCAGTATGTGAACCCAGTTCTATTGTAATACTGGGATTATCATTGAGGGTTTCCACAAGTTGATCCAGCGATACTATTGATTCGGGACGTAATTCAGCTTTGTCCAGTTCAAAAAAGATGTTTTCAATTGTGATTGGTTTATCAATAGGTGACAGATATATTTCCGTCGTAAACTCGGTGCTCTGATTCAGCCCTTTGGTAGTCTCCCGTTCTTTTCCTTTGAGATAATCTTTTTTCGATGCAATAAATA
>CAZBUF010000364.1:0-7864 GCA_964495025.1 uncultured Bacteroidales bacterium
GCTTCACGGGCAAAATCAAGATCTGATGTAAAGAGAGGTTTACGGTAATACATTGCTTCAACGTAAACCAGTGAATATGATTCCAGTAAACTTGGCAAAATTACAGCATCAATACATTTCATTGTTTTATCCAGCGAAAACGGAGAAATTTCTCCAATATTCGTAATAAATTCAGATAACCCGCTGCTTTTTATCTTTTTTATAAGATTTCCTGCTCTTTTACCATGTCCGGATGAGATAGTAAGTACAATATTAAAGGGGCTGTCATTTTCCCTGAATAATCTTGCTACATCCAGTAAAATTTCAATATTCTTGTGCGGGTAATATCTGCTAAGGCAAAGCAGATTTACTTTATCATTTCTCAGACTTTCGATATTATTTGGCTCAATCCTTGAACTAATCTGGAAAACAGGCAGTGATGGAGTTATTATTGATTTAATTTCAATTTTACCTGATTGTTCAGGATATACCTCCTGAAGCTTTTTTAATTCAACTTTGGTTTGTGTTATCAGGTGATTTACATAATTTAATCTGAAAGCAAATAACTTATTTCTTAATTTATTAATAATAATATCTTTCAAGTCTTTATAGCCGATAAATCTCAAATTTCCGGCAGTTGCAAGTGGATTATCATGAATGAATGCCTGATATTTTTTTGTTACTATGGGAAGATTCCCTAAGCTTAATATTAATTCAGGATTATAACGGGTGATGATCCTTTTTATAAGCAGGTTGTCAGTATAAAATCTCAATATTCTTCTAAGCAAAAACCGGGAAATATAAATGAACTTTACATTATCAGAAACTATTTTATTGTAGTTTTCTAAATCCGGTACGATAACAATAAAATTCACATCAGGATAATGCTTAAATGAATTAATTATATTCAGGGTTAGGATATGGCCCCCACCGTAAGCAACTGTAGATGCATTAACTAAAACTTTCATCTGGAAGAATATAATTTTTCTATTAGTTTCCCGCTGATATGTTTAAAGGTGTAAGAGTTTAAAATTGTATTACAGCCATTTTGTGATAATTTTTGATAAACCTCAGGATTGTTTAGTAATGTATTTAAATAGAAAGGAATTTCTCTCTGATTTTCAAATATTACGGCGTTATTCATGTGTGATAACAAATAGCCTGATAAACCCTCCAGCTTTCTTGTTACAACAGGTAATCCGCAAGCCATCGCTTCAAGGATAACATTAGGTAATCCTTCTTTGTTTGCATTATGCAGAAAAATATCTGATGCCCTGAAGTAATCGAAGATGTTTGATATACTGCCAATAAACTTAATATTATTCCTGAGTAGTTGTTTACCAAGACCATAAAGATATTTCATTTCATCAATTTCCCTTTTTGAAAGATAATGACCGGTACCTGGTTTATAATCACCAACAATAACATATAAAAATTCAGTACTGATTTTTGACAGCTCATTAAAAATCTCTTCATAGCCTTTCCTTTTTATTAGATACCCGGCAGAGATAACTATCTTTTTTTGAGAACTTAAACCTAATTGTTGTTTCAGTATTTCTTTCTGTTGGATTGTTGAAGGCCTGAAATATTTTTCATCGACACCTTGTGGCATTTCAAAGATTTTTGAAGGGCTGCTAAATACATTAAGAAATGATTTTGTAAATGCCGGATTTATAGAAAAGTATATTGATATTTTCTTAAGTGCGTGTTTATTAAATCTGCCTGTTATTCTTTTATGTAATAAATAAGAAATATCATCTTCATGGTATATACTTGACCTGAATATGATTTTCTTCTTAAAGAAATCTGACAAAAATATAATTAACTGATAACCAATTAAATGAGAACTATAAATTATAATAACGTCATTAATTAATATATGATAAAGATAATTTGGAAGGATATAAATAAATGAAATAGTTTTGGTAAGTGTATTAAAGGCAATATAAGAAATTCTTATTATTCTCACATTCCTGACTTTCTCTTTTGATTTTAATTTTAAATTTCTGTTAAGCGTTACGATACTAACATTCAGGCTTTTTGTATTTAAATAATCGGCAAAATTAAATGCACTTCTTCCTGTCCCGGCAAATGATGGGATTGTTTCCGGCACAAAAAAAACCCAGTTTTTTTTATCGGAATTTTTCTGCATCATATTTTCCCCGCTATAAATATTATTTGTATTACTATTTCAGATCTTATAAAACCTAAACCAGTTAATATTTTTATTCTGAAGAGATGAAGGATTTTTTATTTTTAAAATTATTAATTTTATTAAAATGGTAGTGTTTTTTACTTAAAATATCCAGTACTCTCGGAAGTGCATAAAGCATTCTTTCCGAAGCTTTTACCGAATCATGAAATACAATTATCGAACCCGGCCGCACATTTTTTAATACAATTGACAGGCATTTCTCCCTGCTTATTTTTTCATTGAAATCCATACTTAGAACATCCCACATAATAATATTATAGTAATGCCTCAGATATTTCAGCTGGTTGCGTTTTATCTTTCCATAAGGTGGCCTGAACAGATTTGACCTTATTAAGGAACCGGCAAGTTCAATATCACCGTAATACTCTTTGTTATTCATTTTCCAGCCTTTTAAGTGGCTATATGTATGGTTCCCGACGGCATGGCCTTTTTCTAAAATCCGGCTGTATATTTCAGGAAACATTTCAACATTTTTACCAATACAAAAGAAAGTAGCCCTGGCATCATATGAATCCAGAATATCCAGTACTTTTTCAGTTATTGAAGGAGCAGGCCCGTCATCAAAAGTAAGGTATACTTCTTTTTGGCCGTTACGTAAGTCCCAGATAAGACTATAGTATGTTTTCCTGATCAAATATGGGATTCTTGCAGAAACCATAAACTAGAACATAGACAAATTTAAAGCTACAGTGTATTTCTCAAATTTTTCTCTGAGATCATTACTTTGTTCTTTCTGATCAAACAAGTTTGAATATTTGGTCAGCTCATTTAAAATATGCATGCTTAACCGTTTTTCATATGAAAGGCAGTTTTTAAATTTGTCCTCAATACTTGTATAATAACCCAAATCATCGCATACATTTTCAGAAAGTTGAATTAGTATTGAGTTTGCTTTATCTATTTCTCCTAATCTATAGTAGTCTTCAATTATAGCAAGATTGAAAACATCAAATCTGACAATGTTATTTGGCATTAATTCCATGCATTTATCAAGTACTGCCTTTGCAGAATCAGGTTTATTTTCTTCAATCAATGCATCAGCCAGCCGGGCAAAATTATTTCTGAAATTCGAAAGCATCCTTAGTATGTTTTCATCCAGATACAGACTTGAGTCTTCTATTCCTCCCCACTTGAATTTATTGATCATATTGTCCGTCATTATCTTTGTATCAATACCTCCGCGGTAATAATAGGTACTATTTGATTTTACAGGAACAATCTTATATGCCAACCCGTGAATCTGGAAATAGTCATCAAGGTTTAAATAGTTTTCACTTGCAACTGTTATGGCAAAATATACAGGCCTGTCCCAATTACTCGTGGCAATAAAGTCAAGAGCCATCAAATGATTTTTTGTAATGTACCTTTTATTGATTGTGAAATTAATTGAAGGGACCAGCTTATCTGCCATTTCAGGGCTTACAGTTCCGTTACTGATAACTTTTGCCGAATCAACAGGTATACTGAATCTTTTATTTGGGAGATGGTCAATTAATTCACCTACATTTGGCAGTTTTTTTGTTCTTGGATCATCATCAGCAACAAAATTAATTGCCTGTTTTAAATCAGTATATCCATTAAGCCTTTCAATAATGTAGACGATATCCCTTTGTCCTTGCCGGTATTTATCCTGTGAAAGAGTCATAGGCAGCGGCGCTGATTTATAGGCCCGCCTTTCCATTTGTTCTATATACCAGTCGGCACTGAGGTAACTCAAATTTACTACCCTTACATCAGTTCTTATGCCTTCCACTTCCTGTACATACCATAACGGGAATGTATCATTATCTCCGTTAGTGAACAGAATAGCATTTGGAGCACATGAATTCAAATAGTTGCTCGCAAAATCCCTGGCAAAATATCTTCCCGAGCGATCGTGATCATCCCAGTTTTCCGCTGCCAGAATAACAGGCCCGGCCAATAAACATATACATAAGGAGATAATTGCGCCCGCTATTGACGGCAGATGTTTTTTTAGCCGGTGAGCCAGGGCTGCCACACCAAGTCCGATCCAGACAGCAAAAGCATAAAACGACCCTGCATAAGCATAATCGCGCTCGCGCGGCTGATAAGGATATTGATTAAGGTATATTACAATTGCTATCCCTGTCATTATAAATAAGATCATAACTATCCAGAAATCCTTATTATGATTTTTATAGTGGTAAATTAATCCTATAATACCAAGCAACAGCGGCAGAAAATAATATCTGTTCCTTGCTTTGTTTAAAGTTAAACTCTCAGGCAGGTTATCCTGGTTCCCAAGTCTGATTTGATCAATGAATTTAATACCACTGATCCAGTTTCCGTTAATAATATCCTTATAGCCATATTGATCATATCCATGGCTTTGAACATCGTTTTGCCTCCCTGCAAAATTCCACATGAAATACCTGAAATACATGTGGCCCAATTGATATCTGAACATAAATCTCAGGTTCTGAATAAAAGAAGGGTGATTAATTGAATTCTGCCTGTCATATATAATATTTCCCTCCCTGTCCCTTTGAATGTTGTTATTTTTGTCAGTCTTGGGGGCGTAAAGATCTTTCTCTTCCAGATTGGCCCATTTTATATATGCATCAACATGATTGGCTTCTGCACTCCACATTCTTGGTGCAAAAGTGATATATTTTTTGTCGAAGATATATTTTCTTCTGTTACTTGTTTTTTTATATCTCCCGTTAATTGGCGTATAAATAGCTTTGGCTGATTTTGTCTCTATTACAGGGGCATTAAAATACTGACCTCTTAAAAGAGGCCGGTCTCCATATTGTTCCCTGTTTAAGTATGATAACAATGAAAATAATGTTTCAGGATTATTCTGATCCATGGGAGGATTGGCTCTTGATCTTATAATAATTGTCGCATAAGTTGAGTAGCCTATAAGAATTACAGTAAGTACAGTTAATATTGTATTGATTAAAACCTTTTGGTTTTTCCAGCTGTTATAAAGTCCCCAGGATAATAAACCTATAATTAATAATCCATAAAAAAGGGCTCCTGACATATAAGGCAAATGAAGGCTGTTAACAAAAAAGAGTTCAAATTGTGTTGCAATGATCACTATTCCCGGCACAATAACATAAATAATTCCGCCTAATATTATTGCTGCTATAATAAAGGCTTTTATTATGCCTGATCTCGTAACCTCATACTTCTTAAAATAATAAACCAGAACAATAGCAGGGATTGCCAGCAGGTTCAGGAGGTGTACTCCGATTGAAAGGCCCATTAAATAAGCAATTAATATCAGCCATCTGTTTGCATAGGGTTTATCGGCATCGTTTTCCCATTTCAGTATGGCCCAGAATACTATGGCTGTGAACAATGATGAACTGGCATATACCTCACCCTCGACTGCAGAAAACCAGAATGTATCTGAAAAAGTATATGCTAATGCACCTGTAAGTCCGCTTCCTATTATTGTCAGGTAGCTGAATATATTATTTTCATTTTCTGAGGCAAGGATTTTCCTTGCAAGATGTGTAATTGACCAGAACAGGAATAAGATAGTAAAAGCACTTGCAAGCGCGGACATGGAATTAACCATTGCTGCAACCCTGGTGGTATTATTTCCGGCAAGAAATGTAAAAATACGGGCAACAATCATAAAGAATGGCGCTCCCGGGGGATGTCCGACTTCAAGTTTATAGGCTGTAGATATGAATTCCCCGCAATCCCAGAAGCTGGCTGTCGGTTCCGCTGTTGATAAATATACAAAAGCTGCGATCAGAAAAATTATCCAGCCTGAAATATTGTTGACAAGGTTAAATTTTTTCATCCATTTAAAATTTTTAACTGACTAAAAATTAATTATTTAAAAAATTGAGAATCCCTGTGGATATAGGGACAACAACTCGCTACTCTCGTTCTCACATGAATTTATTCTAATCATGCTCATTTGTGTATTTATGATTAAAAAAATTCATGCCGGTTTCATAATTTACTATTTATTAAAAACAAAGAACGAGAAATTTTATGGAATATTAAAATGTGAAAGTTAAGATTTGTTATTTTTTATCAATGACAGTAAATCTCCACAGCTTGTTTTTCCAGTAATCCCCCGCATAGTCAATGCCAATTCTTCTATTTGTCATATATTCAGCCTTTTCATGATGATCTTCAATCCGGATTCTATTGGAAACCAAAAGGTTTTCACCATAAAAGCTTTTGCCAATGCCAAGGTCGCGTGTTATTTTCCCCGGCCCGTCAAGCCCCTCAATGCCTCTTATCAGAACGGCCTGCGGATCACCGGCTACACCCGTTACAATATTTAACATCCAGTACATTCCGTAAACCAGATAAA
The DNA here is from genome assembly GCA_964495025.1 of uncultured Bacteroidales bacterium. Lineage (GTDB taxonomy): Bacteria > Bacteroidota > Bacteroidia > Bacteroidales > UBA10428. The sequence continues at coordinate 6,504 of CAZBUF010000364.1, forward strand.
CATAGATATAACCACCACTGGAATACATTATCTCATTGCGCTTTGTTTTCCCTTTAGCGGCATGGCATGCGGCATCTTCCTCACCCCTGTAAGCTTCAACTTCAAGAATTCTATATTTGTTCCGGATACTGCCGGAATTTATTACAAGGTATTTTCCAAGCAGTTCAGGCGCTACTTCCAGAACGTCCCTCTCAAAAAAAACTTTACTATTTATAATATTAATTCTCTGGTTCAGCAACTTAAATAAATTATCATGAATGAATATTCACGGGGGTAGCAATATTATATGTAACGGTCATTCATTCCTGAAGCCTAAAAGCAGTAATGTATAAAAGTATGAAAAAAATGAAATACCTGCATGTGTTTCAAGGGTATCCTCGTTTATCATTGATATGAAAGCAATCAGCAGAAATATCAATAACAGGAAATCCTTTTTCTTCTTTTCTAATATTACAGGATATACAATAGAAAAAATAATCCATAGAAATCCAAAAACACCAAAGGTCAGGAAAAAAGTAATGAACTGGTTATGTGCCCGTAATCTCCACCTTTTAGTCAAAGGCGAATTGGAAATATTGTATTGTATATCAAATGCTTTCTTAACATCTCCGGTACCAACTCCAAACCAGAAATGTTGTTTAATAATTTCAACGGCATTTTTTTGAAATTCAAAACGTTGAGTGAATGAATGGCCACTCGGATTTTCGGATTTCATATAATTGTCAATTTCCCATAATATTTGATACAGCCTTGAATATATACCATATTTATTTTTAAAAATATAATTTGAATATCCATGTTCAATTAATCCGATATCTTCTTCTGTAAGTTTTGATATCCCTAATGAATCTTTCCTGTAACCTTTCGATGCCAGATACCGGATAAGAGTATGTTTCATGCTTTGCCCCCTTTTATCTTTTCCATTATAATTATAAGAACTTCTTTTATTCCATTCATTTTGAAGTTCGGGTTCACATATGTAAAGCCATACATAATTGCCGTTTTCAATAGACCTGTCCTTAAAATTATGATAATACTTATTTCCATTTACCGTTTGACTATCAACAGATTCAATATCTATTTCATTAACGGTATAGAATTTTTTTACCGATATAACCACGTAATTGGCAGCTAATAATAATATTGACAACAAGGTCAGTAATATTCCGAATTTAACGATTAAAGCCTTCTGATCCAGTGCCCATTTTATTATTATTACAGGCGCGATAATTGTAAAGATTAATATACCTGTAAATGATTGCAGGAAAAATAAAAATACCATAAGCCATATTGCAGCCAGAAGGTAAAAAAACTTTATTACCGGTGAAGATTCATATGTATTATATAATAAAAAATATAAC
>CAZBUF010000365.1:0-9486 GCA_964495025.1 uncultured Bacteroidales bacterium
CTTTGCTTGTTGTCAATATCGACAGGAGAAAAAAAGTTGAAATGGATATTCAGCATAAAATCCGGGAAATACAGGACAAGAATATTAAGCTTGAAGAATCCAACCGGTTAGTTTTTGAGATGAACACTGAGCTTGAAAATATTAATGAATACCTCTCTAATGTTAATATTCAGTTGAGTGAAGCGAAAAAGAAATCTGAAGAATCTGACAGGTTGAAATCTGTTTTTCTTTCCAATATGTCTCATGAAATACGTACACCTCTTAATGCTATTGTCGGTTTTTCCAATTTACTTATTAATCCTGATGTTTTGGAAAAAGAACATAACCGTTATGTGGAGATTATTAATTCAAACTCTGAACAGTTGCTGAAACTTATTGATGATATTCTTGAATTATCAAAAGCTGAAGCTGAAAATATACCTGTCAGCTATAAGCATTTTTCGTTTCCGGAAATAGTTGATGAGTTAATTAGCTCCGTTCAGCAAAACATAAAAAATACCAATATTGAAATAAGGATTTCAAAGGTTTCACAGCAAAGCCCTCTGATAATACAATCTGATCCTCACAGGTTTAAGCAGATATTCGGCAACCTGTTGTCAAATGCAATTAAGTTCACAGAAAAAGGATACATAGAGTTGGGGCACTCTTTTGAAACACCGGAAGAAATAACTTTTTATGTAAAGGATACCGGCATCGGAATTAATAAAAAAGATCTGAAAAATATTTTCGATCGTTTCTGGAAAGTAGAAAAGAAAGGTAAACATCTAAATCCTGGCACAGGACTGGGATTAGCTATATCGAAAAAATTATGTGAGATGCTCGGGGGTAAAATGTGGGTTAAATCAGTGCCGAAAAAAGGTACAATATTTTATTTCACAATTCCTTATGCCAGAAATGATAATTATGATATTTCTTATGTAAACAAAAACCCAAATATATCAGGAAAAGATAACTGGAAAGGCATTACAATTGTCGTAGCTGAAGACGAAAATGACAACCTCCTGTTATTATACGAGATATTAAAGAAAAATAAGGCAAATGTTATCAGTTTTCAAAACGGCGTTGAAATCGTTGACTTCTTTACTTCTGAAAAACATCCTAAAGTTGACCTGATACTGATGGATATTAAAATGCCTAAAATGGACGGAAATGAGGCTGCAAGACGTATTAAAGAACTTTATCCTGACATACCGGTAATAGCGCAAACGGCCTATGCAATGGAAGTTGATATCAAAGGAATAAGAACTTCAAGGTTTGATGATATAATTATCAAACCCATAAAGATGGATATATTGGCAGAAAAAATAAATAAAATCCTGGGTATAGCGCACTAGAGGAGTAAAACCTCCCTAAAAAGCTATTTCTTTATTAAGCTTTTTTATAGCATTATACCTGAGACGCCATAATTTACTGTTTTCTATTATTTCAGAAAGTGTTTTTTCATCATCAACAGCTTCAAGTGTCAGAAAAATATGCGCTTTAAAAATTCTGTTTCGTGCTATTAATAACGATATTCCTTAAGGTAACGAAATTACTTTAGTTTATTTAAATATCTTATTCAACCGCAACTTTTTTATATGTATAATTTTCCCCGTCAGAAAGCTCAATTATGTAAATACCCGGAGTAACATCCAGATTTATATCCAGTGAGGGCTCATTCAAAACATGAAAGCTTCTGATTTGTATACCTGCTATATTAAGCAACCTGACCTTAGTTACTCTTTCCGTGCCCTGAATAGTGATACTTCCGTTCACTGCCGGGTTAGGATAAACTGATATAATTTCATCATCGGCCAGCTCATTCACTCCTGATACCTCACAGTCGTTGTTAAAATTCACGGTTCTTACATATCCTTTCAGCCAGGTCATTGCCGGCCTTTCCACACCATGGAGATCCAGCAGATTTCCGGAACTAACCCATAAGCCCGGCCTGTAACCCCAGAGAGTTATACCTTCAACTGCAGGGTGTTCCCAGAAAAGAGGGAATCTCCTCTGGTACTCTTCAAGATGTACCTGATCTGTGGGACCTGCAATATCAAATTCCGTTGCATATATTGGCAATCCTGTTGTTGCAAGGAGATCAAGGTTGCTTGTGATTACGTTCGAAGGCACAGCGGTTGCCGGAGAATGAGCCTGAACTCCTACTATGTCTATTAAACCCTCTGCCTTCAGCAGTTCGATTATTTCTATATAATCGTTTGTCGTTGCCGGGCTGCTGACAATATTGTACTCATTAATCATCAGGTCGGAGTTCGGAAAATACAGGCGGGCCAGTTCAAATGATTCAATTACCCAGTCCCATCCTGTAGCGCCATCACCACCAAGAGCTCCGATATAATTCCCGTTTCCTATACCTTCAGGCGGATCATGCAAAGGTTCATTTACTACCTGAACAACGTCTATATCATCATATCTGCTGGCCAGCTCAAAAAACCATTCTTCAATTTCCTCACGCTGCTCTGCCGAGTCTAATGTCTCTATCCATACGGGAGCCTGGTTTCCCCATATCAGCACATGAAGCTGAAAAGGAAAGCCGTTGTTTTTTGCCATGAAATATGCAGAATCCAGAACATTCCAGCGCATCTCATCCCTGTATGGCTCCGCATATGACCACTTACTGGCATCTTCAGGTGTAACCTGGTTCCAAAGTGAATCAAAAGAGGCTGCCTGGTATACACTGTAAGCACTGCCTAAAAACTTGCATTTACCGTCTGCCAGCGGAGGCCCATCCGGCACTGCAAGTTCGAACAGCGGAATAAGTGATCCCGCCCTCACACTATCCATATCTTCCACTCTGAAATATAGATCTGACCGTGCAAAAGCAAATTTATCCATAAGCAATCCGGTTTCCCTTCCGCCAACCTGGAAAGTCTTCGTAAGACTCCCCAATTCAACATCAAATGTAACCGGCGGTTCATGACCGGTATTTTCCGAGAAATTAAACCATTTCCAGTAATCATTCGAAGCTCCACCTGTTCCGAAAATGAAATCATCAGGGATCCTGAATCCAAGGCCACCAATATTATTAACTGTTATCCAGTCATTATCGTTAACAGTATCTTTAATTCCGAATCCACTGCCATAAAAGAAACTGTCATCCTGGTCGTTTGCCGGGCCGATCTTTATCCTTCCATACAGGTCGTAAGTACCCGAATCAGGGAACGTAACCTCATAAGTAATGACCCTCCCTGCTCTTCCGGGGTTTCCGGAACTAACAACATCAGTCAGCGTGGTTGCATATCTTACACCGCCTACCTCAACTATGTTAAATTCATCTCCAATATCACCGGAATCAGCCTGAAAGACTATCGGAAGATCCTGCCCTGACATATTATTACCAACCGCCAATACAAGCAATAAAATGTATAAATTCCATATTTTTTCCATTTTTACCGAGTTTTAAAAAATTCAAAAATCAATATTATGTAGTATTAGGATTGTTTTCTTTTTACCAGCCCTGTCAAAATACCTTATAATTTATCAATAATATACAAGAAATACAACATTTTGTTCATTTAATGATCATGTGGCAGTATATCATGTTAAAACCGTTTCATATAATAACAAAAATGAAAAAAAATCGTATCATTACAAAGTATAAATGAATGAATGATAACAGGAAGTTACTCTGCGTGGATAACAAAAAACCAGAACATATGAACATGAGATTTTTAAAACCAGCATTGGTCTTTATAGTATGTATATCAATTGGCAATTCGCTGTATTCATCTTATAGTGACAGCCTGTCAATAACGGAATTTATGGCTGTCAATTCAAATACTCTTCAGGATGAGGACGGGGATTATTCTGACTGGGTTGAGATCTATAATCCCGGTACTGATACTGTTGACCTGCTTGGCTGGAGTATATCTGACAGGATTTATGATCCGCCGAAATGGGTATTTCCACAGATACTGCTGCCTCCTGATACTTATCTGGTGATATTTGCATCAGGGAAGGACCGAAAAAACCCGGCCGGCAATCTGCATACAAATTTCAAACTATCAGGCTCAGGAGAATTCCTGGGATTGTTCAGACCTGGCGGCCTTACTGTTTCCAGCTCATTTGCCCCTGAATTCCCTGTTCAGTTTGAAGATATATCCTATGGCGAATATGGAGGCAATTACATTTATCTCACCTCACCTACTCCCGGCGCTTCCAATGCTGGTGAAGAATTCCTGAAACCTCCGGAATTTACTGTTGAGCGCGGATTTTATACTGTCCCTTTTGATGTGGAATTAACAAGCGCCTCGTCCGGTTCAAAAATATACTTTACAACTGACGGCAGCACTCCCTCCGGGGAAAATGGCACTGAATATACAGGCCCTGTTAACATCTCAGCCACAACGCCGCTGAGGGCAGTAACGGTAAAAGACGGATGCAGTCCGAGTGCCACTGTCACTAACACCTACTTATTTACTGAAGATATCGTTGATCAGCCGGATGATCCCGAAGGGTACCCCACTGAATGGGGATCTTACTACGATATTGTGGGCACTGCAACTGCCGATTATGGAATGGACAGTGAAATAACAGATGATCCTGACTATTCAGGACTTATGGACTCATCATTACTTTCCGTGCCTACTATATCACTTGTTACAGATATTGGCTTTCTGTTTTCACATGATACTGATCCTGATTCAGGCGGAATATATATTTATACCGGTCCATACGGCTCTTTTGGGGATGGCTGGGAACGACCCGTTTCATTCGAATATATCTTACCTGATCAGGGGGAAAACATCCAGGTAAACTGTGGCTTAAGAATACAGGGCGGAGCCAGCCGCCAGGCGGAAAAGTCTCCCAAACATTCATTCAGGCTTTTATTCAAAACCATTTATGGTCCCGGAAAACTTAATTATTCATTTTTTGGCGATGGAGCCACCGATAAGTTCAACACCATTGTTTTCAGGTCGGCATATGGCAACAGCTGGCGTCATTTCGATACTAACCAGAGAACAAGGGCCCAGCATATTCGCGATCCATGGTCGAAAGACACACAGCTTGATATGGGCCATATATCTGCTCATAATAAATTTGCACATTTGTATATAAATGGAATGTACTGGGGACTATATAATATCTCCGAACGATATGACAAGGCATTTATGGAATCTTACTATGGAGATGATGAGTATGACTACGATATGATCAGGGACTATGGCGAAGTAGTGAAGGGAAATGATGAAGCCTGGAATTATCTTAATAATGCCGTCAGCAGCAGCAGCATATCTGATAATACGGTTTATCAGGAACTTATAGGTAATAATCCTGATGGTACTCACAATCCTGCTTACAATAGTTATATTGATCCGGTAAATCTGATTGATTATATATTGCTCAACTTCTACGGTGGAAACAATGACTGGGATCATCATAACTGGACGGCAGCAAGGAACAGGGTGAACCCGGTAAGGGGATTCCAGTTCTATTGCTGGGACACGGAAAAGATACTTGAAGATAAATATGAAAATTATGTGAACGAAAATAATAACGAAAGGCCATCAGGCATATTCAAAAGACTAATGAACAATGATGAATTCAGATTGCTTTTTGCTGATCGCGTAAACCTGCATCTTTGTAACAACGGACTGCTTTGCCCTGATTCATCGATCAGCCGTTATTTGGAAAGGGCAGATGAAATTGAAGCTGCGATGATCAGTGAATCTGCAAGGTGGGGAGATTACAGGCGCGATGTACACTCATGGTCGTGGGGCCCTTACTATCTGTATACCAGGGATGATTACTGGTACGACGAACAGGACAGGTTAGTAAATGATTACTTTCCTGACCGTACAGGTATTGTATTAAACCAGCTTTATGACGAAGGACTGCTGCCATCAGTTGAACCACCGTCATTCAACCAGCATGGCGGAGAGGTTCCCGAAGGCTTCAGACTTATAATAAGCGCCCCGGAGGGAGATATATATTATACTGCTGACGGTACAGATCCCCGACTGATTGGCGGAAACATCTCGGGGACAGCAATTCCCTACTCCGGATCATTTAGCGTACCTGCTGAGGTTGCTCCTGTAAGTGCCCGGGCAAAGCAGGGTGATGAATGGTCGGCCCTGACAGCAGCAACTTTCTATAATAATTATTATACTTCCGATAAAGCAGTTGTTTCACCGTTCATCACAGATCTCAGTATTTATCCGAATCCTTTCAGTGACTATGCCACAATAAGTTATAACTTGCCGGAAAACGGAAATGTCGAAATATCAATCCATGCAATCGACGGAATGCATATTGCAAAAATCAGTCAGGGTTACTGCAGCCACGGACAGAATTCTTTCATCTGGCAGCCTGAAAATTTGCAGCAGGGAGTTTATTTCATAAGGATTATCTCCGGGGAATACAGTGTTAATGGTAAACTCATATATATGAAATAAGCCGGTGACAGTAACATAAATATACCGGATGCTCTTCCATCAATGACTATTTCATGCCTTTCAGGTATTTGTACAATTCACTGTCAGTTGACAATATTACATATGTCTGGTTATCAAATGTTTTTTCAAATGTTTCCATTGATTTCACGAAGCTGTACAGGTCTCTTGAGCTTTGTGAGCGGTCGTATGCAGCAGCATAAATTGCAGCCGCTTTTGCATCAGCATCACCTTTTATTTCTTCAGCAAGTTTGAAAGCTTCGGACTGGATGGTTTTCAGTTCGCGTTCTTTCTCGCCGTTGATCCTTGATGCCTCTCCCTGTCCTTCTGAGCGGAATTTATCAGCTATACGGTACCTCTCGCTTTTCATCCTTTCATATACCTGCTCCCTTACCTCCTGTACATAATTGATCCTCTTAAACCTGAAATCCTGTATTTCAATGCCCAGATCCTTAGTCTGTTTGCCGGCCGATTCCTTGATCATATTCTGAATTTTCTGCCTTCCGACGGAAATACTTGCCAATGAATCTCCAATAAGATCACTTATTATTCCTGATGAAATAGGTGTTCTGTTGCTTGTGCGAACAGCTTCTTCTATGTTATGATTTGCAATATAATCCCTTGTTTCCCCGTCAAGGATATCATCCAGTCTTGATTGCGCACCACGCTCATTTGTAAGTCGTATAAAGAACTGAAGCGGATCAGTTATCTGCCAGCGGGCATAAGTATCCACGAATATGAATTTCTTGTCTTTGGTCGGAACTTGGTTCGGATCACCATCCCATTCAAGGAATCTTCTTTCAAAGTAATTGGTCTTTTGAATAAAAGGTGTTTTGAACTTTAAGCCCGGAGTTACAATAGCTTTTCCAACAGGTTTTCCAAACTGTGTTATTACCACCTGTTCTGTTTCATTAACAATAAATGTACTTTGTCCGACAATGATTATCACTACCAGGATCAGCACTATGTATATTATTATTCTTGATTTTTTCATGACTAATTGCTTTCTTTAGTTTCGTTTAATTGCATCTGTAATAGAGGTAATATATTATTTCCTTCCTGGTCAGATATAATCTTTTTTCCCAGTTTGGGTATCACACTCTCCATTGTTTCGAGATAAATTCTTCGTCTGGTTACCTCGGGAGCCTTAATATACTCACTGTAAAGCGCATTAAACCTGGCTACCTCACCTTTGGAATTATTTACTCTCTCAGTTGCATAACCCTCGGCCTTCTGAATAGTTTCCTTTGCCTGTCCGCGTGCCTTGGGAATTACTTTGTTATATTCCGATTTCGCCTGGTTGATCAATGTTTCTTTTTCCTGCTGCGCCTCATTAACTGCATTAAAAGCAGCTTTTACAGGATCCGGAGGATTTACATCCTGAAGCACAACCTGGTCAATTTTGACACCAAGTGAGTATTCCCTGCAGAGCTCCTGCATAAGCACCTCCAAACTGTTTGCTATTTCAGTACGTCCAACGGTCAATACCTCATTAACGGTGCGATCACCAACTACCTGGCGCATAGAAGCTTCGGAAATATCCCTCAGTGTGGTCTCGGGATTTCTTACCTTGAACAGAAAGTTGTACGGATCCTCGATACGGAACTGCACGACCCATTCAACATCTGCAAGATTCAGATCACCTGTCAGCATTAAAGATTCATCCTTAGTGCTGGCCCTGGAATACTCGGTTCTCACAGCCGCACGCGTTGTGCGGAAACCGAATTCCAGTTTCTGCTGCCTTTCAACAGGTACCTTGTATACCTTTTCAACTAAAGGTATTTTAAAATTTAGTCCGGGATCTACTTTGCGCGTATATTTGCCGAAACGCGTAATTACCCCCACTTCTTCCGGGTCAATCTGAAAGAAACCATTCCAGACCAGAATCACTGCCACAAGGACAGTAACAATCAATCTCAGATTGCCTAGGAATTTTTTAATCTCAGGAGGCAGATTTAAGTCTTCAAATTTATCAGCCATTTTTAGTTTGTTTAATTATTAGATTATTGATATTAAAAGTTCTCAGGTTTTGGATTTTCCTGAAATGTTAAATAATTATTAATCACAGAAATCACAAATCCCGGAACTCAGATAACAAAGATAGTTAATTATAGGGAGCACTCAATTATTAAGGTTATTATTTAATAACACTCCTCCCCTATTATTTTATATATCTATTATATTATATTGTATTTTAATTAGTTATATATATTTAATAAATAAATTACTTTAATGTTTTAAATCCCATATAGTTTATATATATTTATATAAGGAAACTTAACATCAAATAAATCATAATAATATGAAGAACATCAGTTATAACAATATTTATTTTCTGATTGCTTTGATATTAATTATAGCAATGCCTGATTCCTTAAATGCTCAGGGATGCGCCACGGGATATTACTGGAATGGATTTGAGTGTGTAATTTGCCTCCCGGGAAGTTATTGCCCAGGAAATGACAATATGTATTGTTGTCCGGCGGGTACATACTCACCTGGGTACGGATACTCATCTTGCAACTCTTGTACCCCAGGTCATTATCAGCCCTATGCAGGCTATAGTTACTGTTATTCATGTGCAGCGGGTACATTTACACCGCTTATAGGATCAGTATCTTGCATCGACTGCCCTTCAGGCACTTATCAGGATGCTGAAGGAGCCGATTTCTGCGAAAACTGTTCTACAGGGCAATACCAGTCTGTTGAAGGTGCTACGGAGTGCATCGACTGCCCTGCCGGTAAATTTGCAGATGATGTGGGTTTTTCTGAATGTATCGATTGCCCTGCAGGTAAATATGCGGATACTGAGGGAATGGCTGACTGTATAGATTGTCCTGCAGGAACCTATCAGGATGCTGAAGGTGCCGATTCATGCATTAACTGTTCCGAGGGGCAACACCAGCCAATGGAAGGTGCTGCTGAATGTATCGACTGCCCTGAAGGTACATATCAGGATGAGACCGCTTCCGTGGACTGCAAGGATTGCCCTGCCGGTAAATACACAGATGTTGAGGGAATGGCTGATTATATAAACTACCCCGCCGGTAAATATGCTGCTGATGCCGGAATAACTAACTATATTAACTACCCA
>CAZBUF010000366.1:0-2771 GCA_964495025.1 uncultured Bacteroidales bacterium
AACAGGGACAATAATACTTTTAATATCCTTTATAAAAAGTATTTTACAACTATAAGATCATTCGTTATTAATAATAACGGAACTGTTGATGATGCCAAAGATGTTTTCCAGGAGGGTATTATAGCCATTTACAGGTATTCACAAAACGAAAACTTTAAATTGAACTGTCTTTTTGAGACATTCCTTTTTTCTATATGCCGCACTATCTGGCTTAATAATCTTCGAAATCAGAGAATACATTTAAGTAAGGTAAATGAAATATCGGAGTATATTATTTTCAATTCTTCTGCTAATGAGGTTATTGAAGAAAGCCTTGAATATAAGATATACCAGAAACACTTTGAAAGGCTTAGTGAAGAATGTAAAAAGTTGCTCCGTCTTTTTTTTGATAAGGTACCTTATGCAGATATATTGAATATCCTTGGATACAGCAGTATTGGTTTTATAAAGAAGAAGAAGTATTATTGCAAGGAATTTCTGATTAAATCCATAAAAAGCGATCCTGAATATAAGATGCTTGCTATGGAAAAGCTGGAGCGCAATTAAAACGGCCATTCATAATAAAAACAATCATATCATATTTATTTTAACCGGATCTTTAGAAAGTAATTACAGTTTATACCATTGGTTGTCTGAGGGCGAAAGTGATTTTCTTTTACGCAGGGCTCTTTTTATAAAGAACATTATTGTAACAATAGTAACTACCAGGGTCAATAACAGCCATAGTTTCTTTCCTGACATAAACAGCGGCGCGGGATTGCCAACACAAATGTAGGCTGACCAGTAAAAGGGGTGAGCGCGGGTGAGGTTCTCCTCCTTAATAAATTTAAGTTTGGCATTACGCAGTGCCTCGTCTTTGGGCCTGCCCTTTGCCAGTTCCCTGTAGAATTCAGTCATAAGCTTTACGCCCGATTTGTCTTCTATTATCCATAAGGTCATAACCATGCTGGGGCAGCCGGCATACATAAATGCCCTTGACAGGCTCATTACTCCTTCTCCTTTCTGAAGTATTCCTTCTCCGCTGCTGCATGAACTTAAAACGGCAAGCCTCGCATTTAAATTCATGTTATATATCTCGTAAGTATTCAGCAACCCGTCTTCAATACTATCGTTAACATCAGTAAAGGCAAGCTTTGAGAACATAGGATTTTTATTATCTATTATTGTGTGCATCGACAGATGCAGCATATCATAATACCGGGCGGTATCTTTGAATAACCTTTCAGTTGCCAGTTTTCCTTCAAAGATGTCGGATTCAATAATTTTACTGATGTTATTTACTTCATCTTTCACACCTGATATAGGATACAGCTCCTTTCTGTAATGCTGCCTTGTCATCATCATGCTCATGATCTTTTCTGTATCGAGCGGACTTTCGTACGCCGGGGCAAATGCCGAAAGCCTTTTTATTCTCCTTGCCTGCACCGCTGAAGGTTCCCTGAAGTAAAGGGTTGATGATATTGCATATGAGATTATATATTTATTTATCAGGTAATCAAGGTCCCTGTAATTTTTTCTTCCAATATTATTATTACTGATTAATAATGATTCAAATGGCAAAAAGCAAAGGAGCTCATCAGGCACGATAATGAGCCTTTTATTTTCCGTAAAATTGTCGACAGGCTTGATCAGATTGTCATACAAATAGTTTGCGTTTTCAACATAGGACAAAAAATCATCCACCGATGCATTTGAAAAGTCGTAATCATGTAAAAGGCTTATCATGGTATTCAATGATCTGTAGAAAGCTGAGTCAACGTGTCTGTAAACAATATTCATCCCGGTTTTTTCCAGGAGAAAAATGAACAGGGAGGTATCTGAGAGCGAATACTCTATTATTACCTGGTTATTCTTCAGTTTATGGCTGATTGTTTCTGCTTCTTTGATGCCGGTATTATATTTAAGCGAGTAATATTTAGGGAAGCTGTCTTCGAAAAGGGTGATAAGGTTATCATATTCCCCGGTTATTTCAAAGAGTGCCTCTTCCCAGTTTTTAATTTTCCCCTCAGCAGGTTTTTCATTTTGTTTTTCTTCATATATGAGTTCCCTGTAAAGAGCCATATCCCTCATCAGTCCGATTTCTTGCCCCAGCAACGAGTCGGGGATACCTGCAAAACTCCTGGCTTCCGAGTTTCTGATTGCACCCAGCAGAACGGCAGCTTTACTTTTCTCGGTATATGCAAAGGCCTTGTTCATATATTTACTGTCACCTGTAATTTTCCAGAGCATGTAGGCGGTGTAAATAGCGTCAGAATATGTGCTTTTCTCATTTTCGGACAGGAACAGTTTGCTTTCCTCTGTCTGGTATCCGATTCTTATTTCATCGATAAGCTGTATAGCAATATCCATAGTATTCATACCTGTCTCGAGGTATTTGATAATGCCTGTTTTCTGATAGCAGGCTGTTAATGCTTTGGCTTTATGTTTAAGGCTTGTAACCAGATGAAGTCCGGATATTACCTTGGCGGTACCGGGATTTTTATGAATATTCATATCATTGAAATCATCGGTAAGGCAGATCAGTGATTTCTGGTAATAATACAAAGCACTGTCGATGTTACCGGTTTTCTCGTAGTATTTCCCGAGGTTTACCAGGCATTCTGATGTCTGCGGGTGTTCCGGCCCCCAGTGTTTTACATAAATCCTGTAAGCTTCCTGCAATAAATCATAAGCTTTTTGATACTGCCCCGTTTCAATGCAAAGCTGGCTGTATCCTGAGTAACAAGTTGAAAGGAAATACTTAAAATCTTCTTTAGCATTATCATTATGTT